>JAYWDM010000444.1:0-3937 GCA_043779885.1 Betaproteobacteria bacterium
CGGCGATCGGCGCCGCGATGCTCATCGAGCATGCGAAAAACGGCCCAGTTCGGACAGGGATCGGTGACCTGCGCCATGTTGCCCCAGGGCAGCGGGATGCCGTTGCCGCGATAGACCGCGCGCAAGTACCCGGGTGGATAGGCGTCGAAAAAATGCCAGTAAGGATACGGCGACACTTTCGTCATGCGGCGCATCACCGCGGCCGGCGTCAGCGCGATTTTTTCGCCGGCTTCGACCCGGTATGATTCACGCGTAAGAAAGCGCCGGAACGGGACCTTGGGGCACAGCAGCGCGCCGGCAAAGAAGCTGCACTCGAAATCGCGCCACGCGTTCAGCACGTCCTGCGCGTTCATGCCGGCGGCGATGCCCGCGCTGCCTTCAGGACTGCCGCCCATTTCCCCGCCGGTCGCATGCGCGGACTTGAGTCCGTCGCCTTCGTGCAGCACCTTGTGGCCGAGGTGCGAGGCGAGGTCGAACTTGAGACGCGCCGGATCGGCCTGCAACTCGCGATTCAGGTAAATGGTGCGCGGCGCTTCGTAAAACGAGCGCACCATGCTGCGCAGTTCGCGATCCTTGTCGCGCGCGAGCACCGGTTTGCGGTCGAACCAGCGCAGGGCGAGGCCGTGGTGTTTGCACAGCCGCATCAGGTCGTCGGCGCCGAGCGGAAACCTGCGCTCGCCGACGCTTTCCGCCAGGCGCTCGAGATCGGGAAAATCGTTGCGCGACATTTCCTGATGCGAGCGGATCAAAAGATGCGCGAACTGCTGCCCGGTGGTGCCGGTTTGCGCCAAGAGTTCAGGGATCGCCGCCTGCAGCAACTCCTTCGAAAACAGGAACGCGGGTTCCAGCGGCACTCCCGCTGCGCCGCCGGCACGTTGCTCGACGGCCGCGGTTTCGATGTCACGGCTGTCGTCCGCAAACCAGCCCGCGTCGCGTTGAAACAGCGACGACAGCAGCCCGAGCACGTCTGCCGACGGCAATCGCTTGCCGCTCTCGATCATGCTCAGGTAGGAGACCGATGGCGCGTTCTGCGCGTCCAGTTGAGCGCAGCGCGCGGACAGCTCTTCGAGGGTCAGCCGGTTGCGTTTGCGCAGGGCGCGCAGCTTGGTGCCGAGGAAGTGACTTTTGCGGGTGTGTGGCGTCATGATCATTAGTGAAATTTACATTGTGAAATTTCTATTGTCAAATTTTCCAACTTTATGTGCCTATACTGCACCGCACGAATTCAGCAATGCGTGACTGTCCTGCGACTAACGGAGATTCAACATGACCTACAGCATTCTCGTTCTGGGAGCCTCCTACGGCTCTTTGTTTGGCACCAAGCTGTTGATGGCCGGGCATCGCGTTACGCTGGTCTGCACCAGTCCCACCGCCCAATTGATCAATCGTGAAGGCACTCGGGTCCGCTTCCCGATCCGCGGACGCGAGTCGCTGCTCGAGATCGCTTCGCAGGAACTGCCAGGCGCACTTGCCGCTGTCACGCCCGACGAAGTGGACCCCGGACTATACGACCTGATAGTGCTCGGCATGCAGGAGGCGCAGCTCGGCGCGCAAGGAGTGCGGGAATTGATGGGCCGCGTCGCCCGCGCGAGCAAACCCTGCCTCGCCATCATGAACATGCCGCCTCTGGCTTACCTCAAACGCATTCCGGGGCTCGCCACGCAGGCGCTTGAACACTGCTATACGAACCCCGGGGTGTGGGCAGACTTCGATCCCGCGCTGATCACGCTGGCGAGTCCCGATCCCCAGGCATTTCGCCCGCCGGATCAGCCCAAGAACATACTGCAGGTGGGCTTGCCGACTAATTTCAAGGCGGCGCGCTTCGATGCCGAGGGGCCGACCGCGCTGCTGCGTAACCTCGAGGCCGACATCGAGGCCGCGCGCTTCGAGTCCGGCGATGGCGCGCTGGAAATCCCGGTGAAACTCAAGGTGCACGATTCCATTTTCGTGCCGCTGGCCAAATGGCCGATGCTGATAGCAGGCAACTACCGCTGCATCCGGCCGCACGACATGATCCCCATCAAAGAAGCGGTGCACGGGAACATCAGCCGCTCCCGCGAAATCTACAACTGGGTTGCGAATCTCTGCATGGGGCTGGGCGCGGAGTCGGATGACCTTGTGCCTTTCGAGAAGTACGCCAACGCCGCCGAGAGCCTGGGCAAACCCTCTTCCGCGGCGCGGGCGCTGTTTGGCGGCGCCGAGCATATCGAGCGGGTTGACAGCCTGGTCAGGCGCATCGCCAGCCAGCGCGGACTGCATTGCGACACGCTGCACGAAATCGTGGCGCTGGTGGACGAGCGTCTGGGAAGAAACCGCCTGGCGCGCGTGCAGGCCGCCTGACGCCAGTCGAATTCGCGCACGCGGCCGGCCGGCGTCACCGGCACCGCGAGGCCTGGCCGGACTGGCGGGAGCGAGTCGGGGTGTAACGTACCTTGCCGGTCTTGATCTGATTGATTGCGCCGCGCGCGGAAATGAACATTGAGTCCACGTTGACTCGTTGCCTTTACTGAGGCCCCACGAATCCGATGTACGCGCCGCACGCTTCGCCAGGCGTTGCCAGCATTGCATGCTCACCGCTGTTGCGCACACCGCGCACAAGCGGCGGCATGCCGTGCTCCTGCATCCAGCGGGCGGCAGCGCCCATGCCGGTGGTGCGGTACAGTGCCTGGAACGGTCCGGGTCCGCGGCGCTCCAGCGCATCGGCGGCCGGCCCCGGCGCATAGGGCTGCGCGATGCTCAGTCCGGTGGAGCCTAACTGGAACACTGCCATGTTAGACATGATCACCGTGCCGTTGGTCAATTCCGGTTGCGGCACGCCGAGCACTTTTGCATAAATAGCGGCCGCGGCTTGCGCATCGCGGGTGACGATATACGCACGTTCGAGCGTGTGCACGCCGTTCGGGTGATTGCCGGCGACCGGCACCTGCCGGCGGCGTTCTTCGAGCGGCGTGAGATGTTGTATGAATACGAGCGGCAGCGCGTTCTGCGGACCCGGCGTCGCGATTTTCCAGCGCAGTTCCTGCCCGGCCGGCGTGCGACGGCTGCCGTCGGTCGCATCGCTCACGTCGACACCGCGGCCGCGCATCGCGGCCACTTCGGCAACGAGATCGTCGCTTTGCAGAACGATATAGCGGATGCCGCCGCCCGCCGCGATGAAGTCATTGAGCACCGTATCAGCGCTGCCGGGCTTCAGCGACGCAGCGCGATGCTCGGCCTGATCGCGCACCGCCAGCAGTTCGATGTAGTCATCTGCGTTGAACGCAATCGCGTTGTGCGTGCCCTTGCCCGGATGCGCGCCGCCCGCAAACATGTTGAAACCCAGTTTCCTGAACTGCGCGATGCCGGCATCGAGGTCGGGCACGCAAATCGTTACATGGTCGATGCGGGTAATCATGTCAGGCTCCGTAAAAATTAAAATCTTGAATTCGCACGCGCACCAGCGAAGGCGGCGTCGAGGCTGCACCATCGAAGCACTTGCCAGAATAACTTGTTTCCCCCTTGACGCGGGGGAGTGCGTGCGCAGTACGCGAGGGGGCAGTTGGGATCGGGGGGCAGAGCGCGCGGCCCGCCGCAAACGCGAAGCCCCGCGATGAATTCGCAGTGCTTCGCACGTTGCCACTCGTGGTGGCTTGGTTCGGTCGCGTTACCGCGGCCTATGCCGGCCTGTAATTGCCGGCTTCAGGGTCTGGCTGTAGGAAATTTCATCTATAGTTTGCCTCCATGCCCGGCTCGACACTACGCCTCTTTCTCCCCGCAGGGATAACAGCGGTGCAACGCGCGTTGCGCCACGTGACGGTTGTTCCGAACCCCGGGAAGGGTTGATCCTCAAACTTGCGTCGAGGTGGTCGCCGCCCGTTCGCTTCAGGTACACCCGCAACACGGGGCGCGCACAACAGCGAAACATCGATGCAGCAACCGGTTCATCATTGGTTAGTCT
>JAYWDM010000445.1:0-3929 GCA_043779885.1 Betaproteobacteria bacterium
ATTTTCCCGCGTCGCCGCAACCTGCCGTAGCGGTAACGGCAAGCAGCAAGACCAGCCAACCACGCATTGAAACGATTCGATTGCTCATAATCACACTCCTTTTCGTGAGATCGGAGCAGCACTTGGGACAAAATCGTCCTGGGCGACCGGGTGTCTGCAAAAAACCCGGCAAAGTAGTTCGGACGCGAACATAATGGCGGCACTTCAGTAGTTTTTACGATGACTGTAGATTCCATAACGGCTTCCGTTGAGGCGAATGTTTATGCATACTGGGCGCATGCGCAAAGCATCATTTCTCGCCCAAGACATAGTTTTTCTAATGATATAAGCCACGCCATGCGCCGCCGGCTGCCTTCCCTCAATGCACTCAAGGCCTTCGAGGCCGCCGCGCGTCACGAGAGCTTCACCAAGGCGGCCGTTGAGCTGTGCGTGACGCAGGGCGCGGTCAGCCAGCAAGTCAAGGCGCTCGAAGCCGAATTAAGCGTGCGGTTGTTTCGCCGCGAGCGCCAGCGGCTCATCATCACCGAAGCGGGGCGAAGCTATCTGGAGGTGGTGCGCGACGCGTTCGACCGCCTTGGGATGGGCACCGAGCGCCTGTTGCAGCGCCAGAAGTCCGGCACATTGACGGTCACCACGTCGCCCAATTTTGCGGCTAAATGGCTGGTGCACCGGCTTGGCCAATTCTCCGAGACTCATCCCGGGATCGATTTGCGCGTCAGCGCTTCCATGCAACACATCGATTTCGCGCGCGAGGATATCGACCTGGCAATCCGCCACGGCGACGGACTATGGCCCGGAATGCACGTGACACGGCTGTGTACGGAGGAGCTTTTCCCGGTGTGCAGTCCGCAGGTATTGAGCGGCAGCGGCGCACCGCGCTCGCTGCGCGATATGAGTCATCACACGCTGCTCCACACTAACGGCACCGGCGACTGGGAAAACTGGCTGCGACGTGCGGGCGTCGACGGCGTCGACTTCAAGCACGGAGTCGTTTTCAATCAGGCCAGCATGACAATCGATGCCGCGGTCGACGGGCAGGGCATCGCGTTGGCGCGCACCGCGCTTGCCTCGTGGGACCTGATCTCCGGGCGCCTCGTGCGGCCGTTCGCGCAAGCCGTTGAAGCGCCCTATGCTTTTTGGATCGTTTGCCCGAAATCGGCAGCGGACCTGCCAAAGATCTCGGCTTTTCGCGATTGGCTGCTGAAAGAAGCGGCGGAAGACACCCGGCGCATCGCTGCACTTAATTCGCGGTCGCGCGCACGCGCGGCACGCGGTCGAGGCGCCAATTTGCGATCGCCCAAGCCCAAAAATCCCTGAGACTTGCATTGGCCAGCGCATCCGGCGGTTGCTGGCCGAGAAAGCGCAGCGCGCGCATCAGCGCCGGCAGCGGCCGCGCAGGATCGATCGCGGGCGCCAGAGTTTGCTTGCTCAGCTTTTCTCCATCAGCGTTGACCGCAACAGGCACGTGGCAATAGCGCGGAGTCGGGAACTTCAGCAGTTGCTGCAAATAGATCTGGCGCGGCGTCGAGTCGAGCAGATCGGCGCCGCGCACGACGTCGGTAATGCCCTGTTCGGCGTCGTCGACCACGACCGCGAGCTGGTACGCGTAAATATGGTCCGCGCGCAGGAGCACGAAGTCGCCGATGTCCGCTTCAAGATTCTGCCCGACCGGGCCTTGTATGGCGTCGTTGAAGCGCACTTCGGCGCCGTGGGTATTGATGCGCCAGGCACGCACTGCTTTCCCCGGTGCAAGACCATTGCGGCAGGTGCCGGGATAGACCGGGCCTTCGATGCCGCTCAACGCGGAGTCGGCGATTTCGCGCCGGCTGCACGCGCACGGGTAAATGCGGCCCATTGCGCGCAGGCGATGCAGCTGCGCATGATAGGCGTCGCTGCGCGAACTCTGGCTGACAATCGCGCCGTCCCACTGCATGCCGCACGCCGCGAGTGCGCGCAGGATCTCGTCGGCTGCGCCGCGCACGACGCGCGGCGTATCGATATCCTCCGTGCGCACGAGCCATTCGCCATCGCGGCGCTTCGCTTCAAGATAACTCGCGACTGCCGCGACGAGCGACCCGAAATGCAGCGGGCCGGTCGGGCTGGGCGCGAATCTGCCGACGTAACGGGAGGACATTTCAGTTAAGTGAAAGAGTGAAGGAGTGGATGCGTGAACTCCGGCTGGCCGGACAAGGGCAATCCTGCGTTTTCACCCTTCACCCTTCACCCTTCACCCTTCACCCTTCACATCTTCACCCTTCACATCTTCACCTCTTCACCCATTCACTTCTTCACGGAATACTCGCAGTGTTTGATAGTATAGCGACCGCAAGACGTTAAATGAATCCGATGCTGACAGCGCAGGATGTGCTCGATTTCTGGTTTGGCGCGCCCGGTTCGCCCGGGTACGGCAAGCCGCGCGACGTCTGGTTCAAGAAGTCGGACGTGTTCGATCAGGCGGTGCGTCAGCGATTTCTCCTGCTGCATGAACTCGCCGCGGACGGCAGGCTCGCCGCGTGGCACGCGGCGCCGCGTGCACTGCTCGCGCTGATCATCGTGTGCGATCAGTTTCCGCGCAATATGTTTCGCCATGACGCACGCGCTTTCGCAACCGATGCCCGGGCGCTGGACGCCGCGGAGCGCATGGTGGAACTCGGCTGGGATCTGCAACTTGTGCCGGTCGAGCGCCAGTTCGCCTACCTGCCGTTCGAGCACGCCGAAGACCTCGCGCTGCAGCAGCGCGGGCTCGAGTTGTTTGCGCGCGTCACTGAAGATCCCCTGCTTGCAGGCGCGCCGGCGTGGGCGCGCAAGCATCTGGACATCATTGCGCGCTTCAGGCGTTTCCCCCACCGCAATGCGGTTCTCGGACGCGCATCGACGCCGGAGGAACTCGAGTTTCTGCAGCAGCCGGGATCATCGTTCTAGCTCCGCGGACGACGGAGTCAAATGACCCAGCGCAAACTGCCATGCCCGCGTCATTGCCAGGTTCACGGGGCCGCGGCAATCCCGGTGTCGTAAACAAGAGATTGCTTCGCCGGGATTGCCGCGTCGGCTGCGCCTCCTCGCAATGACAGTAAGTCTGCCGCGTCGGCTGCGCCTCCTCGCAATGACAACAGACCCATTGCCTCGCGACAATACTTCCTTCTGCGCGCTGTCATTGCGAGGCCTGCAGGGCCGCGGATTCATGGGGCGACACATTACACCGCGAACGACATCGACGTTCGGACCAAGGGACCGCCGCAACGCTTGCACGGCGATCTGGTAAAGTAACAGAAGAGTGCGGCAGACGGGCATCAGGCCCGCTTGAACCTTCGCCGCCGATAGTTTTTGTCCGTGGTCAAGGCGTGTTCGACGTTGCGGTTAACCTTTTGCAGGGAGCCTGAATGGGTAAGATATTTCTCGTAGTGCCCGATGCGCCGATGGAAGCGGTCGCGCAGATGAAAACAAGCCGCACCTTGAGCGGCCGCGGAATCCGGCTGGGCGTGCTGGATAACAGCAAGGCCAATGCTGATCACTTGTTGAAGCTGATCGTGGAGGGCGTGCAGAAAGAGTACAAAGTCGACTCGGTGGTCATCAAGCGCAAACCGGCGTCAAGCCGTCCGGCGACCGATGAGATGCTGGACCAACTAGCCAAGGAGGCTGATCTCGTCATCAGCGCGATGGCCGATTGAGGGTCGTGCACGTCGTGGAGTGTCCACGACATGGCGCAATTGACCAAACGCGGCCTGATCGCCGCGGTGGTTTGTTCGGATACGTTCATGAAGCTCGGCACGGCGCAGGCCAAAGTCTTCGGCGTGCCCGATCTGCCGTTGCTGAAGATCCGGCACCCGCTGGGCGGTCTCGAGATGGACAAGGTGATCGAACGCGCGGCGGTGGCGTTGCCGCAACTCATCAAGGTGGTCAGGGAGAATCAATCATGAGTTCGCTCACCG
>JAYWDM010000446.1:0-3925 GCA_043779885.1 Betaproteobacteria bacterium
GCACGAGTTTTGGCCCAGCACTTTGTCGCAAGCCACTTACTTGGAATGACCAAGTTGCGTGTCTCGCTTCGCGTTCTGAGCCAAAATCGTGACAGCGCACATGCGTTTCGTTATGTTACGGACTCTAAGGAGCCTAGTTAATGGATACCAGCTGGTTTGACCCCTCCGTGGCCGGCGTCGGCGCGCACCTTTTGTACTTTGCGGTGTCTATCGGGGGGATAATGCTGTTCGTGGCGATATACACGGCGGTGACGCCCTATCGCGAGATCGCGCTGATCCGCCAGGGCAACACCGCCGCGGCGATTTCCCTCGGCGGCGCCGTAATCGGTTACACCTGTCCACTCGCGCAGGCCGTGGCGCAAAGCGGCAGTCTCGGCGACATGCTGCTGTGGAGCGCCGTCGCGCTGGTCGCGCAATTGGTCGCATACGCCGTTACACGCCTCCTGTTGCCGCACCTGGCGTCCGACGTTAACGCGGGTAAAATTGCGCCGGCGATTTTTCTCGCTGCAGTTTCAATCGCGGTGGGCATACTTAACGCCGCCGCGATGACGGATTAAACGCATCACAACGGGCATAAACGCATGCAAGCAATCGCACCGAAACAGCTCTCCTCCTACCGCAAGCATTGGGCGCACCGCTTCGGCATTGCGCCGTTTCTGCCGATGTCGCGGGCTGAGATGGAAACGCTCGGCTGGGATGCGTGCGACGTTATTCTCGTTACCGGCGACGCGTACATCGATCACCCGAGTTTCGGCATGGCTTTGGTCGGGCGCCTGCTCGAAGCCCAGGGCTTCCGCGTCGGCATCATCAGCCAGCCGGACTGGCAGTCGGCCGACGACTTTGCGCGGCTCGGCAGGCCCAACCTCTATTTCGGCGTGACCGCCGGCAATATGGATTCGATGGTCAACCGCTATACGGCCGACCGCAAAATCCGCTCCGACGATTCGTATACACCCAATTCGGAACCCAACAAGCGCCCCGACCGCGCGGTCATCGTCTATTCCCAGCGCTGCCGCGAGGCCTATCCCGACGCCGCCCTGGTCATAGGCAGCATCGAAGCGAGCCTGCGCCGCATCGCGCATTACGATTACTGGTCGGACAAAGTGCGCCGCTCCATTCTGCCCGATTCGAAGGCCGATCTCTTGCTCTTCGGCAATGCCGAGCGCGCCATCGTCGAACTGACGCACCGGCTTGCCAAGGGCGAACCGATCGCCAATATCCGCGATCTGCGCGGCAGCGCATTCATGGCGCCGCACGGCTGGCGTCCCGCGGACTGGACGGAGGCGGACTCCACGACCGTCGATACGCCGGGCGCGATCCATGCGCATCCCGATCCCTATGCAGTAAAAGAAAAAAATCCGGCGACGGCGCCCGCTGCCGCGGCTTTGCCCGCCAACGTGCATCCGATCCGCATCCAGACCCGTGCAGAGCGACTGGCGGCGCGGCACGAAGTACGCGCGCGCACCGTGATTCGATTGCCGTCCTACGAGCAGGTGAAAAGCGACCCCGTGCTCTATGCCCACGCGTCGCGTACCTTTCACCTCGAATCGAATCCCGGCAACGCTCGCGCGCTGGTGCAGGCACATGGCGAGCGCGATGTCTGGCTCAATCCGCCGCCGATCCCGCTGACCACGCCGGAAATGGACCACGTCTACGGCCTGCCGTACGCGCGCGCGCCCCATCCGGCGTACGGCGACGCCAGGATTCCCGCGTGGGAAATGATCCGCTACTCGGTCAATATCATGCGCGGCTGTTTCGGCGGCTGCACGTTCTGCTCGATCACCGAACACGAAGGCCGCATCATCCAGAGCCGCTCGGAAGAGTCGGTCCTGCGCGAGATCGAGGAAATCCGCGACAAAACACCGGGCTTCACCGGCGTCATTTCGGACGTCGGCGGCCCGACGGCGAACATGTATCGCATGGCGTGCAAAGACCCGAAGATCGAATCCGCATGCCGGCGCCTGTCGTGCGTTTATCCCGACGTCTGCGAAAATCTCGGCACCGATCACGCGCCGCTCATCAACCTGTATCGCAAGGCGCGCGCGTTGCCGGGCATCAAAAAAGTGTTTGTCGCGTCGGGCCTGCGCTACGACCTTGCCGTGCGCTCGCCCGAGTACGTGAAGGAACTCGCCACCCACCACGTCGGCGGCTACCTGAAGATCGCCCCCGAACACATCGAGGAAGGTCCGCTGTCCAAGATGATGAAGCCGGGCGTGGGCAGCTACGACAAATTCAAGGAGCTGTTCGACAAGTTCTCGCGCGAAGCCGGCAAGGAGCAGTACCTGATCCCCTACTTCATCGCCGCGCACCCAGGCACCACGGACGAAGACATGCTGGCGCTCGCGTTATGGCTGAAGGGCAACGGCTTCCGGCTCGACCAGGTGCAGACGTTCCTGCCGACGCCGCTGGCGCTCGCCACCGCGATGTATCACACCGGCAAGAATCCACTGCGCAAAGTGACCGACGCATCGGAAGAAGTCAAAATCATTCGCGGCGGGCGCCAGCGCCGCCTGCACAAAGCTTTCCTGCGTTATCACGATGCGGAGAACTGGCCGCTGCTGCGCGAAGCATTGAACCGCATGGGACGCGCCGATCTCATCGGCAACGGCAAACGCCACCTCGTGCCCGCGTTCCAGCCGTCGGGAACTGGAACCTCGTTTCGCGGCCAGCATGTTCGCAAAGCGGTGGTGCCGCTGGTGCGGCCTGCCGTGTACCGCAAACCGGCGGGCAAGGCGAAGCGCGTGCGCTGATTCAAGAACATTGTTTAGCCGCCGATAGACGCCGATGAACACCGATAAAATAGAGAGCAATTCAACGCGGTGTTTAGAGATATCGCTGCAAATCAAGGCGCAGCTGGAAAGCACGCGGCATCGCATCATCGGCGAAATCAGCAACTACCCGGCGCCGCGGCCGGCCTGCGACGCCGACTTCAATCATCTGCTCGAAGAACGCGCACGGATTGCCGATGAGCTTAACCGGCTCTACACTGCCGTGAACACCGGCTTCGCCGATGCCCGCCGGCAGATCGAGAATTTTATTGCCGCGTCGGCTTTCCTCGACGACGCGGGCAAGCAGAAAATCAGACTGCTGATCGCAAACTTGCCGCGCTGAATGTCGCGACAGCCAGGAGCCATCGCCATGGAAAAAACCCTGCACCCGGTCAAGGACGCGAGCCATCTGTATGAGGTCGAACGCCGCGCTCGACACGCCGAGCGGCCGGGCTTTCGCATCAGCGAACTGCAGATCTCGCCGACGCAGCAGGTGCCGTGGCATTTCCACAGCAATATCCAGGACACGTTTTACGTGCTCGAAGGCAGCATCAGGATATTTCTGCGCGAACCCAAGGAAGAGGTGCGGCTGAGCCCCGGCGAAACCTATGCAGTTCCACCGCGCCGCCCCCACCTCGTCGTCAATAGCGGAGACTGCTCGGCGACATTCTTCCTGCTGCAAGGCATCGGCGAATATGATTTCGTGCCGCTCGTATAGATGGCGGCACAACCAAATCGGCGTAATTTTTCTCGCAAAGAGTCCGCCGGCTCCAGCCAAATGCGGCAGAATGCGAAGACTGAAATTGGCGAATGTCATTTATCTCGAAATCATCGAATTGAGATAAGGGTACAACTCGTAAGGTTTTTCGAACTAATTCCGAAAAAATCCTATTGATGTTATATATGACTTTCTGTCGCCTAATTTCTGTCAACTATTGATGATCGTAAAAATATCTGACACCCATGAATAACCGCATTGGCAGACGCCCTACCCTCACCCCAACCCTCTCCCGCCCAAGCGGGAGAGGGGGTGTTCCCTCGCCCCGCTTGCGGGGAGGGCTAGGGTGAGGGGAAAGTGTGTCATCCACTTTCACGAATCTCAATAATTCTAGGTATGCTGCAGAGAGGCACTCATGCTACGTTGTTCCATGACAGGC
>JAYWDM010000447.1:0-10917 GCA_043779885.1 Betaproteobacteria bacterium
AAGTAAAGGACGGATACGTTTCACCGCGCAGCGCCAATCTCACCTTCCCCTTCAAGGGGAAGGACGGGATGGGGATGGGTGCAAGTCACCGCGCAGCGCAATTCTCACCTTCCCCTTCAAGGGGAAGGATGGGATGGGGATGGGTAAAATTGATACGCGCCGCGCCCAAATGAAAGGCCAAAGCAACAAGAAATTGCTGCGTTACAAAACGCAGCGCAAGCTGCGTCGTAACATGACTGATGCGGAGCTCCGCTTGTGGCGTTTCCTAAGAGGCCGCCAAATGAGCGGATTCAAATTCCGGCGGCAGCATCCATTCGAGGGTTTTGTTCTCGACTTCGTCTGCCTTGATGCGATGGTGGTCATCGAGGTCGATGGCGGGCAGCACGCAGTGAACGTAACCACGGACGAGGCGCGCACCCAAAGCCTGAATGACGCTGGATTCAGGGTGCTTAGGTACTGGAATACCGATGTATTGACGGATATTGAGGCAGTCAAGGACTCGATATGGAGGGAGTTGGAGGAGAACCCATCCCCACCTCGGTCCTCCCCTTGAAGGGGAGGAAGAAAAATGCGCTGCGCGCGGTGACGTGATCCACCTCGGTCCTCCCCTTGAGGGGGGGGGATGGGAAATGTGTCGCGCGATGACGTGGCCGCAAAGGAAGCGTGAATGAAGCTCTACTACGCAGCGATTTCCGGAAACTCGCACAAGGTGCGCATACTGCTTGCGCTCTTGAATGTCGCGCACGAAAAGGTCGTCGTCGATCTCGGCAGGCGGGAGCATAAAGCGCCGTGGTTTCTCGCCATCAGTCCGCGCGGCGAAGTGCCGGTCATCGAGGATGAGGGCGTCACGTTGTGGGATACGGCGGCGTGCCTCGTTTACATCGCGCGCAAGTACGGCGGCGAACAATGGCTGCCGACTTCACCCGCGGCGCTGGGCGAGGTCATGCAGTGGCTTGCTCTTGCGGCGAGCGAAATACAGTTCGGCCTGCAATATGCGCGGCGCGGCCTGCTGCAAGGACGCTGGACGGCGGGTAATCAGGAACAAAGCCAGGCGATAGGCCGCATTGCGCTGGAGGTGATCGAACAGCGGCTGGGGAAGAACGACTGGCTCGCGCTGGAACGGCCGACGATCGCGGACGTCGCCTGCTTTCCTTACGTGGAGACGGCGCCGGAATCGGGAATTCCGCTCGCGCCGCATCCGCGGATAAGCGCGTGGCTCGCGCGCTGCAAGGCATTGCCGGGCTGGCCGCAACGCTAGCGCGGTGATGGTGGCGAACGAACAGCGCCGCTATTCCGCCTTGATGTTGGCTTCCCGCGCAACTTTCGCCCATTTTGCAAGTTCGTCGCGGATGAACACGCCGAATTCTTCGGGCATGTTGCTCGGCGTGGGTTCCGCGCCGTCCTCGACGAATCTTTTCCTGATATCCGGGTCCTGCAGTGCGCGCACCACTCCCGCGTGCAGTTTCGCGATGATTTCTCGGGGCGTGCCCGCGGGCGCCAGCAACCCATACCATTGCACGGCGGCATAGCCCGGCAGCCCCGCTTCGGCTATGGTCGGGATGTCCGGCGCTCCGCTCGCGCGCTTCTCGCTCGTCACCCCATAGGCGCGAATGCGGCCGCTGCGGATTTGCGGCAACGTCACCAGGATGTTGCCCATCATCAGCGGCACGTGGCCGGCGACGACGTCGACCAGCGCCGGACCAACGCCCTTGTACGGAACGTGGTCCATTTTGAGGGCGGTCATGTTGAGAAAAAGTGCCATCGCGAGATGCTGATTCGCGCCGATGCCGCCGGTCGCGAACTGCAATTGGCCGGGCCGCGCCCGCGCCAGCGCGATCAGTTCGTTGACGTTACGCGCCGGCAATGACGGGTGCGACACCAGCACGTTCGGCAGCGTCACCGTGAGCGAAATCGGCGCGAAGTCGCGCGCGAAATCGTAGGGCACCTGCTTCATCACCGCCGGGTTGCTGGTATGCGAGGCGATGCACGCCAGCAGCGTGTAACCGTCCGGCGCCGCGCGCGCCACCAGTTCCGCGCCGATGTTGCCGCTCGCGCCGCCGCGATTGTCGACCACCACCTGCTGGCCCAGGTACTCCGCGAGCCTGGGCGCGATGATGCGGGTCGAAGTATCGGTGCCGCCGCCGGGCGGGGAAGGCACGATGAGCCGCACAGGATGATCCGGATACGCCGCCGCGAGCCCGGCGGACGGCGCGCCGCATAAGAGCAGCATCGCGAGCATGCGCACCGGTGCGCCGTGCGCGCCGGCCGCGCATGCGGGAAAAAGTTCTGGCGGCATGCGTGCTATCCTTCCATTTCAATGCGGGCCGGGTCCCGGCACTGACAGTCGTCCCGCGCCTGGATGGATACTACTGCATATGCGCGGCGGGATGAACGGATGTGGTGTTGCGCATTGTGTCAACGGTTCCGGGCGTCCGGTTCGCGGACCCATTTGCGTGTTCGCGACCAACGAGCCACAGCGGCTGCATCGGAAAATCAGGCAGGCGAGGACAGCGTGAAATTTACAGGAAGCATATTGCGCGGTGCGTTGCTCGCGGCGGCCGTCTTGTTTCACGCCACGGCGATGGCGCAGTCCGTCGCGCCGGATTACCCGCAACGGCCGGTCCGCGTGGTCGTCCCGTACGCGCCGGGCGGGGCGACCGATATCATCGCGCGCATACTGTCGCCGAAGCTCTCCGAGCGCCTGGGCCAGCAGTTCGTTGTGGACAATCGGGCGGGGGCGGCCGGCAACATCGCGGTTGAACTGGTCGCTGCCGCGCAACCCGACGGCTACACGCTGCTGGTCGGCAATGTTTCAACCAATTCGATAAACCCGCTGCTTTTTGCGGGCAGGATGAAGGCCGATGCGATCCGGGATCTCGCCGGCATCACGCTGCTGGCGTCGATTCCGAACGTCATAGTCGGCGCGCCGAAGTTGCCGGCGAACACGCTGCAGGAGGCGATCGCTTACATCCGCGAACGGCCAGGTCAACTCAACTATCAGGCGCCGCTCGGCTCGTACTCGCATCTCGACATGCTGGCGCTGCTGGCCGCGGCGGGCATCAAAATGGTACACCTGCCGTCGCGCGGCGCCGGCGAAACAGTGCCGGCGTTGCTGCGCGGCGAAATTCAACTGTCGAACTCAAACGTCGCATCGAACATCGGGGCTATCCGCGCCGGACAGATCAAGGCCTTCGCCGTGACGTCGGCGCAGCGCATCGCGGAACTGCCTGACGTGCCGACGCTCACTGAAGCGGGATTCCCCGGCATCGGCAGCCTCAACTGGAACGGTTTCTTCGCGCCGGTGCGCACGCCGCGGCCCGTTATCGACAAGCTGTACGGGGCCATCATCGCGGCGATGCGGGAACCCGAAATGCAGGACTTTCTCGCCAGGCGTTTGATTCCGGTGACCTTGAGCGCCTCGCCGCGCGAGTTCGATGACTACGTGCGCGCCGAATCGAAACGGTGGGCGAAGATCATCAAGGACAACCACGTCAAGATCGATTGAGGGTGGATTGAAGTGCATAAACCGGGTGACCCAATGAACGATGGACAAGCGCAACTTTCGCAGCCCACGCTGACGCTGCATATCGAGAAGGATGTCCGTATCCCCATGCGCGACGGCGCAACGCTGATCGCCGATATTTTCCGTCCGGCGGAGGCCGGCAGCTATCCGGCGATCGTGAACATCAGCTGCTATCAGAAAGACAAGGTGTGGGTGCCGCCGGCGGACCTCGAGGAAGAAGCCAATCCCTACATGACCTGGGAGACGGTGAATCCGCTGTGGTGGGTGCCGCGCGGTTACGTGTGCGTGCGCATCGACACGCGCGGCTCGGGCAAGTCGCCGGGGCTCTCCGATCCGGGCGGCTGGCAGGAAACGCTCGACTACTACGACGCGATCGAATGGGCGGCGAAGCAGGGGTGGTGCAGCGGCAACATCGGCGCGGCGGGTATTTCGTACCATGCGACGCAACAATGGCGCGTGGCCGGCCTGCAGCCGCCGGCGCTGAAAGCCATCATTCCGTGGGAGGGTTACGGCGACACCTATCGTGACGCGGTGTATCACGGTGGCATATTCCAGCTCTATTATCTGGCGACCTGGTACGCAACCCAGATGGCACACCATCTGCTCGGCGACCCGCAGGAATACAACCCCGACGCTTTCCACAATGAGCGCCTCTACAACTACATGCGCAACAGCCTCGACACCGGCTGGTGGGACGATCGCAGCGCGCAATGGGAGAAGATCAAAGTGCCCGTCCTGAGCGCCGGCAACTGGAGCGGGCACAACCTGCATCTGCGCGGCAACACGGAGGGCTACGTCCGTGCGGCATCCAAACACAAAAAACTGCGCATTCATACCGGCACCCACTATCACGCTTTCTATACGGAAGAAGGCCGCATGGACCAGTTGCGGTGGTTCGATTACTGGTTGAAGGGCATCGACACCGGCATCATGGACGAGCCGCCGGTAAAGCTGATGATCCGCACCGGCGGCGGCACCATGAAGGATTACAAGTTCCGCTTTGAAAACGAATGGCCGCTTGCACGCACGCAGTGGACGAAGTTCTATCTCAAGGCGGACAAGGCGGAACCCGGGCCCGATACGCAGGTGGAAGGCGGATTGCAGCAAGACGCGCCGGTGCACGCGTCGGCAGTGACCTATTCGGCGACGGGCACCAGCCATGCGGGTGTGGCGTCCGCATCGTCGACCATGCTTTCGGCGGGTCCGCAGCACCGCATCGGCGTGTCGTTCCTCACCGCGCCGATGCCTGCGGATACCGAAGTCACGGGTCCGGTCAAGCTCGTGTTGTGGGTATCGAGTACGCAGAAGGACATGGACATCTTTGCGACGATCCGCAACATCGGTCCCGACGGCAAAGACGTGTGGGAGGTCGGTCAGCAGGGGCAGCAGGTGCCGGTCGCCAAAGGCTGGTTGCGCGCTTCACATCGCAAGCTCGATGCGGAGAAATCGTTGCCGTACCGCCCCTATCACGCGCATGACGAGCGCTGGTGGCTCGCGCCGGGCGCGCCGGTCGAGTGCGAAATTGAAATCTGGCCGGCGTGCATGGTGTTCGGCAAAGGGCATCGCATCCGGCTCGACATCCAGCCGCGCGACGGCGTCGGCAGCGCCCCCTATACGCATTATCCGGCGGCGTATAACACCGGCGGTCTGAACACCGTGCACACCGGCGGCAGCATGGCGTCCTACCTGATGCTGCCGGTCATACCGCCGCAAGTGTGATTTGCCGCAAGCCGCCGGGCGGCGAAACAAATTGTCCTGCGCCCCGCTGCGTCCACGCTTGAACCTGCGCGCGGTTGACCGCTCGCCGGGCCGGCGATACATTGCGGGCTGGTCAAGCGTGGCGTTGGGCAGCATCCATACTGACACGTGATGACGCCGCCCGGCGGTCGCGGCATTCTCACTCGCAAAAATAAAAAAGGAGGCAAGGTAGCATGGAGGAAGTGAAAATCCTGGCGACGGGACTGGGTTTCCCGGAAGGGCCGGTGGTCTGCGCCGATGGCTCCGTGGTTTTGGTGGAGCTGCGCAATCAACGCTGTTCGCGCGTCGCCCCCGACGGCGCAGTCAGCCTGTTTTCCGCTTGCGGCGGCGGGCCCAACGGGCTCGCGGTGGGGCCGGACGGGTTTTTCTATTTGTGCAACAACGGCGGCAACCGATATGTCGAAGGCCATCCCTTGGGCATGGGGCCGCACCCGGATTACCAGTTTGGTTACATTCAGCGCGTCGATCCCATAACCGGCGAAGCAAAGCTGCTCTACAAGGAAGTGAACGGCCACCTGCTATCCGCGCCGAACGATCTCGTGTTCGACGGGGACGGCGGATTTTACTTTACCGATCTTGGCAAGCGCATGCCGCGTCACAAAGTTTACGGCGGCGTCTATTACGCGCTGCCTGACGGCTCGCAGGTCAGCGCAGTGGCCTACCCGGTCCTGAGTCCCAATGGCTGCGGCTTGTCGCCCGACGGTAAAACGCTTTACGTCGCGGAGACGGATGGCGCGCGGTTGTGGGCGTTTGAGGTGCAGGGCCCCGGCAAGCTGGCGCCCAGGCACGGACATGCGCCGCACGGCGGACGCGTGATTGCCGGACTCGGCGGCAATGCCAGGTTCGACAGCCTCAAGGTTCTCGCGAATGGCAATATCGTCGTGGCGACCCTGGTTACCGGCTACCTCACCGAGTTTTCGCCGGCAGGTGACGTCGTGCGCGCCGTAAAGATGCCCGATGGCCACCCGACCAATATCTGCTTCGGCGGACCGGATATGCGCACGGCATACGTTACACTGTCCGGCACGGGGCGACTCGGCGTAATGCAGTGGCCGGAGCCCGGGTTGAAGCTCAACTTCGGCTGAATCGTCGCCGTCACTCAGCCCGGGCGTATGCGCGCCTCGCGCACCACCTTCGTCCATTTTTCCATCTCGGCGCGCAGATAGCTGGCGAACTCGCCGGGCGTGCCGCCACTACCCTCAAAACCCAGCTTTAGCAGGCGCTCGCGCATTTCAACGATCCGCAGCACTGCATTGGTCTCCGCATTGAGCCGGCTGACGGCGGCAGCGGGCGTGCCGGCGGGCGCGAGCATCGCAAACCAGTTGGCGACCTCGAATCCCGGCAAACCCGATTCGGCGAGCGTTGGCAGATCCATCGCGGCCGGATAGCGCTGCAGGCTGGCGATGCCGAGTGCAATGAGCTTGCCGGCGCGCACATGCGGCAGGGACACCGGCACGCCGATTATCATGACGGTGAGGTGGCCGCCCAAGAGGTCGGTGACCGCCGGTGCGGCGCCCTTGTAGGGCACGTGCGCGATGTCCACGTGCGCGGTAAGCTTGAAGAGTTCGGTGGCGAGGTGGCTTGCCGAACCGTTGCCCGACGAGCCGTAGGTAAGCTGCCCCGGTCGGGCACGCGCGTAATCGATGAACTCCTTCAGCGTGCGCGCCGGAACGGATGGATGCAGCACCATGATGCTGGTCATGTTGGCGGCGAGTACTACCGGTGTGAAATCGCGCAGCGTGTCGAACGGTACCCTGCCCATCGCGGGATTGGCGATCAAAATGCCGGGCGTGCCGAGGAAAATCGTGTAGCCATCAGGCCCCGAGCGTGCCGCGATCTCGGCCCCGATGTTGCCGCCGGCGCCGCCGCGATTGTCGATTACCACTTGCTGTCCGAGCCGTTCGGCGAGGCTCTGGCCAAGGGTGCGGCCGAGGATGTCGGACGGGCCGCCCGGCGTGAACGGCACGATCAGCCTGATCGGCCGCGATGGATACTCAGCAGCAGCAGCCGTCATCGTCAATGCCGCCAAAACGATTGCGAGCAATTTGCGGCGATTGTTCATTGGCGAGATTCCGGGATGGCTGGTCGTCTCTACTCCACCTTCGCGCCCGAGCTCTTGACGACCTTCGCCCATTTTTCGGTTTCGTAGGTGTGGATCTTCCAGAAATCGGCGGGGCTGCCGGGAATCGGTTCGCCGCCCAGTTCGGCGAGGCGCGCCTTCATTTTCGGGTCCGCCAGGGCATCGTTGATTTCACGATTGAGCTTCGCGACCACATCGGCTGGGGTGCCTTTCGGCGCGCCCATGCCGAACCAGGCGCTCGCTTCATAACCGGGAACGGTTTCCGCGACAGCCGGCACATTCGGCAACTGGGCAGAGCGCTTGGCCGTGGTAACACCCAGCGCACGCAGCCTGCCCGCCCGGATGTATTCGATCGACGACGGCATGTTGTCGAACATCACGTGCACCTGTCCGCCGATAAGATCAGGCAATGCCGGGCCCGCGCCTTTGTAGGGTACGTGGGTGAGGTCGATGCCGGTCATGTTTTTGAACAGTTCGCCCGACAGATGCACCGACGTGCCGCTGCCGGAAGAGGCGAGTATGACCTTGCCCGGACGGGCCTTGGCATAGGCGATGAACTCGGCGACGGATTTGACCGGCAGGGACATGGTCACCTCCATCACGTTCGGCACGCGCACGAGTCCGGCGACCGGCGCCATGTCGCGCAGAAAATTAAAGCTTAAGTTCGTGTACAGCGTCGCGTTGATCGCGTTGGCGGGGTTGACCAGCAGGAAGGTGTAACCGTCAGGGGCGGCCTTGATCGCGATCTCGGTGCCGATGTTGTTGCCGGCGCCCGACCGGTTGTCGATCAGGACCTGGTGGCCGAGGCGCTCGGTCAGCCTCTGCGCAATGATGCGCGCGAGTATGTCGGTGGTGCCGCCCGGCGGATAGGGGACGACCCAGCGTATCGTGCGCGACGGATAGGCATCGGCAGCAGCGGCGCCATCAATATAAGCGAGCGGAACACCGAGCGCCAGGAATGCGGCAACCAGTACTTTCATCATTGTCTCCGATAAGAACAAATTAAATTGCGGCAACGATACGCTGAATGATGCCTGGTCGGCAAGCTGAGCCGCGCGCGCGATTTGCTTAGTGACAAGTTGCGCCCGTAGAATACGGCGGTTGCCATCGGCGGAGTTATAAATCATGCGATATTCGATTTGGCACGTCATAGCGCTGGCAGCAGGGTCGGGACTTGCGTGCGCAGCCGGCGCGCAGGCGTATCCGTCCAAGCCAATCCGCATCGTCATTCCGTTTCCGCCCGGCAATACGGTCGACATCATGGCGCGGCTCATCGGGCCGAAGATTACCGAGCGGCTCGGGCAGAACGTGATCGTCGACAACCGCGCCGGCGCCAGCGGGCAACTCGGGCTGGAGTTTGCCGCGCGCGCCGCGGCCGACGGTTATACGCTCGTCGGCGGGCAGGGCGGCAATCTCGTCGTCATGCCGCACACCTACAGGAAGATTCCGTACGATCCCATCAGGGATTTCGCGCCGATCGCGCTGTCGACGACGAATTTTCTCGCGCTCGTCGTGCATCCGAGCGTGCCGTTCAACAACGTAAAGGACCTCATCACGTACGCCAAGGCTCATCCGCAGAAAGTCACTTTTGCATCGAACGGCGAGGGCGGTTTTCCGCACATGACGATAGAGATGTTCCGCGTGATGGGCGGCTTTACTTACGTGCACGTGCCGTACAAAGGCAGCGCGCAGATCGCGACCGATCTCATCGGCGGGCACGTCGACGCGGCGATCGACGGTATTACCGGGCTTACGCCGCACATCCGGTCCGGCAGGCTGCGCCTCCTGGCGATCACCAATCCCACACGGGTGCCGGAGTTCGACGCGCCCACTATCGCGGAAACGCTGTCCGGCTACGATTCGCGCGGGTGGTTCGGATTTCTGGCCCCGGCCGGCACCCCGCGCGAAATCGTCACTCTGCTCAATCAGGAGATCAACCGCGCGATGCTGCTGCCCGACGTGAAGGAAAAGCTCATCTCGGCCGGACTGATCATCGTGACGGAGCCGCCGGAGTTTTTCGCGTCTACGATCAAAAGCGATTTCGCGAAATACGGCAAGTTGATCCGCGACATTGGATTCAAGCCGCAGTGATGTGCGACGAGCAGCAGGTGACGAGTTACAGTTGAAGAGGTAAGGGTGACGAGGTGGACGTGATTGAGTGATTGGACAACCTGCTCACTTGTGGTATTCGTGATTCGATCCGACAGTGAGCGTCAGGCAACCGGGAGCGTGAATGGCCGGTATCGAGCGCGGCGTATGCCGGCAATCGACCCGCAGGAGACGGTCGAGTCTCTCTAAACCTGCCGCTGCGATTTGCCCGCTCTACGCTTGCCGCGTTCCGGCAGCATATCGACCTAGCGTAGGATGGGTCGAGCGCAGCGATACCCATCAATGAAACAGCGTGACAACCGATGGGTTTCGTCCCTCAACCCATCCTGCTTTGCCGGGCGCCCGGTATGCGCGGTTATGCCATGGGCAGCAGGTCGGCCCTGCGTCAGTCGAGCGTAACGCCGGCCGCCTTGATCACCTTACCCCAGGTATTGAGCTCTTCGCGGATGAACGCGGCGAACTGTTCGGGCGTATTCGATCTGGCTTCAGCGCCCTGCGACAGCAGGCGTTCTTTCGTCTCCGGCGCGTCCAGCGACTTCACCAGCGCGGCATGCAGCCTGGCGGTGATGTCCTTCGGCGTCGCCGCAGCGACGACAACGCCGTACCAGTTGTCCGCGCGCACGCTCGGATAACCCGCCTCCGTCATGGTCGGCACGTTCGGCAGGGTGGCCTGGCGCTTGGCGGTGGCCACCGCGAGCGCGCGCATTCTTCCCGACTTTACGTGCGGCAGCAGCACCGGCACATCGAGTATGGTGAAAAGCACATGTCCGCCGAGCAGATCGATGACCGCCGGCGCCGCGCCCTTGTACGGCACATGCACGAGCTCGATGCCGGCGGCGACCCGCAGCGACTCGACCGCGAGATGCGGCATGCCGCCATTGCCGGTGGAGCCGTAGCTCAGTTGTCCGGGCTTCGCTTTCGCCAGCGCGACCAGCTCTTTGGTCGATTTCACCGGCAGCGATGGATGCACGACCAGCATCTCCGGGACCGTGACCGCGAGCGTGACCGGCGCGAGGTCCCTGTTCACGTCGATCGGCAGCTTGGCGTACAGATTGGGCGCAAAGGTGAGCACGCCGGTGCCTGCGAAGTAGACGACGTAGCCATCGGCGGGGACGCCCTTGACGAGATATTCGGCGGCGATCATGCCGCTGACGCCGGGACGGTTCTCGACGATTACCTGCTGGCCGATGACCTCGGTCATTTTCTGCGCGATCGTGCGCGCGAAGAAATCGGCGGGTCCGCCGGCCGGAAACCCAACCAGCATGCGAATCGGCTTGGCGGGGAAAACCGCAGCGCCGCCGCCGGCGGGGGCTTGCGCGAGTGCCGGCGTGACGCAGGACAGGGCAACGGCGAATGCCGCGGCGCGCAACAGACTACGCATGATCTTCTCCGGTTCTATTTCTGGAAAACGGCAGGGCGGGAAGGCAAAATATATCATACCCGGACG
>JAYWDM010000448.1:0-3923 GCA_043779885.1 Betaproteobacteria bacterium
TCCCGCGCCGTGCTGGCATACACCGAAGCCATGACGCGCGACGTGCACGTCAGTGACGACGTGTTTGCGGCAATCCGGGGATTTCTCGACGCGCGCGGGATCGTCGAGCTTACCGCCGTGATCGCTTCCTACAGCCTGGTGTCGCGTTTCCTGGTGGCATTAAAAGTCGGTGAGCCTTAGAGGCGCATGCGGGAGAATCGCGGCGGCCGCGCGGTGTCGCCCATTGCGCAATACTCAATAATTCAAACCACGCGCCTGACCCACACCGCGCTGTCGTGAAATACCGCGCCGCCGTTCGGAGCCCCGGGGTCCGCGCCGATCAGGGAGTTCACGCCCAGCCCGCCTTCGAAGGCGGAATTCGGCCAGATCGATTCGACGACGATGACGCCGCGCTGCAGACCGTCGAACGCTTTTGCATGCACGATGATGGCGTTGCGGTCATTGCCGATCTCTACGCGCTCACCGCTCGCAATTCCCAGATCGGCGCAATCCTGCGGATGAATCAGCGCGGTCGGCCGCTGCTCGCGCTTGCGCGAGGTCGGTGTTTCCGTGAACGTGCTGTTGAGGTAGGTGCGCGCCGGTGCGGTGACCAGACGGAACGGGCGCTTTTCGTCTGCGCGCTCTATGCTTTCCATGTGGTCGGGCAGGGCCGGCATTCCCGCGTGATATTTGCCGAGCGCCGGCCAGTCGGGTTTGAAATGGAACCTGCCGTCGTGCGTCGGGAAGCCGTTGATGAAATGCGCCTGGTCGAAATCCGGCTGGCGGTCGAGCCAGTGGTCACGGTGCAGGGTTGCCGCATCGGGATATCCGGAGACCCGCAGGGTTTCGTCGATGATTTCCCACGCCGTCATGTTGAAGCCGCGATGCTCGGCGCCGAGCCGTCTCGCGAGTTCGCAAATGACGAAATGATTTTCGCGCGCTTCGGCGTACGGCTCGATGACCTTGCGCGTGACCTGGAAAAACGAATGCCCGCCGGCGCGATACATATCGTCGTGCTCGAGAAACGTCGTCGCGGGCAGCACGATGTCGGCGAGTCTGGCCGTGTCGGTCATGAACTGCTCGTGCACGCAGGTGAACAGGTCGTCGCGCATGAAGCCCGCGCGCACCGCCCTGGAGTCAGGGCACACAACCGCGGGGTTCATGTTCTGGACCAGCATCGCGGTAACCGGCGGTCCGTCGCCAAGATCAGTCTTGTCGCCGGTCAGGATCGGGCCGGCGCGCGACTGGTCGAGCACGCGGATCGATTTGTCGATGCAGTCCGTGCCTTTGATCAACGAGTCGTTGATTTTGTAGATGTCGCCGTTGCTGTAGAACGTGCCGCCGCCGCGGTGCTGCCATTTGCCGCCGACGGTGGCGAGGCATGACACGGCGTGCGCGTTGGCCGCGCCGTTGCGCGAGCGCGAGAAACCGAAACCGACGCGTATGAACGCGCGCTGTGTCGCGCCGTAGAGTTTCGCGACGTCCTCGATCTGCGCGACGGGCAGGCCGGTGATGGCGGCGGCCCACTGCGGGGTGCGCGACGCGAGATGCGCTTCGAGTTCTGCAGGAACGTCGGCATGCCGGCGCATGTAATCGCGATCCGCATGGCCGTCCCGGAAGAGCACGTGCATGATGGCGCACGCGAGCGCGCCGTCGGTGCCCGGCTTGAGCATGATGTGCGTGTCGGCAACCCTGGCGGTCGCCGTGCGATAGGGATCGACGACGATCAGTCGCGCTTTGCGCTCGCGCCGCGCACGCGCGATGTGCGTCATCACGTTGACCTGGGTCGACGCCGGGTTGCTGCCCCACACGATCACCAGGTCCGAGTCGGCCATTTCGCGCGGGTCGGGCCCCATCTTGGCGCCGACGCCGGCGATCCAGCCGGCGTCGACCAGTGTGACGCAGATCGTGGAATGCTGGCGCGAGTAGCGCATCACGTGGCGCAGGCGCTCGATGCCGTCGCGCTGCACGAGTCCCATGGTCCCGGCGTAAAAGAGCGGCCACACCGACGCGGCGCCGTAACGTTGCGCCGCGCGCACGAACTGTTCGGCAACTTCGTCGAGCGCGCAGTCCCACGAGAGCGGCGTAAACGCGCCACTGCCTTTCGCGCCCGTGCGTCTGAGCGGTTGCGTCAGGCGGTCGGGATGATGTACGCGCTCGGCATAGCGCGCGACCTTCTCGCAGATTATGCCCGCGGTGTAGGTGTTGGCGGGCGCGCCGCGTATGCGGCCGATATGGTGGGTGTCGAGTTTTTCGACCTCCAGCGCGCACGTGCTCGGGCAGTCGTGAGGGCAGGTGCTGTGCACGATCGTACGTAAAGGGGTGTCGGGCAGGTCCATGGTCAATTAGAGCATGGCGGCGATTCAGCTGGCAACGAGGCGCGGTAATGGGTTCGCGCTATTATGCGCCGCATGAAAGTCGTCGTCGCACGTCTCAATCACGAGACCAATACGTTTTCCCCGGTGCCGACGCCGCTCGCCGCATTCGGCGCCGGCGACCCGCGCGGGCCGGCGTTTGGCGCCGACGCGTACGCCGCGGGCAAAGGTTCGGCCACCGCGATGGGCGCGTTCATCGATGCGGCGGCGCGCCGCGGTTGCACCATACGCACGCCGCTGTTTGCGATGGCAAATCCCAGCGGTCCCGTGAGCGCGGCGGCGTATCGTACGATGTGCGACTCGATCGTCGATGCGGTCGGCGCGGGTTGCGACGCCATCATGCTGGACCTGCACGGTGCGATGGTGGTGGAGGACAATGACGACGGTGAAGGCGCGCTGCTCGAACGCATACGCGCGGTTGCGCCGCGCACGCCGCTTGCGCTGGCGCTCGACCTGCATGGCAACGTGTCGGACGCAATGGTGCGCCTCGCGGATATCGTCGTCGGCTTCAAAACGTATCCCCACGTGGATATGTACGCAACCGGCGCGCACGCGGCGCGCCTGCTGTTCGCTATGCTCGACGGCAAAATCAAACCGGTCGTGGCGATCGCGCGCCCGGGCGTGCTCGCGCAGACGCTGCGCCAGAACACTGAAATTCCCGGCGCGATGCGCGACGGCGTCGAGTTTGCGCGCGCGATCGAACGGCGCGGGGCGCTCGCGGCGACCGTATTCGGCGGCTTCTATCTGGCTGACATCGCGGATGCCGGGATGAGCGTCGTGGTGGTCGCGGATCGCGATGCGCGGCAGGCTGCGCGGTGGGCCGGCGAGTGCAGTGCGCTGCTCAACGCGCGGAAAACCGAGTTCATCTTCCGGCAGGCGCCGCTGGCGGAGTCGGTTGCGCGGGCAAAGGCGATTGCGCAGGGCCTGGTGTTGCTGCTCGACCACGGGGACAATTGCATGTCGGGCGGCACGTGCGACACGATGGACGTGCTTGCGGAGTGTCTGCGCCAGGGGCTCGACCAAATCGGCGTCGGGCCGGTTTGCGATCCACATGCGGTGGCGCAACTGATTGCAGCCGGCGCCGGCGCGACGGTCACGCTCGAACTCGGCAACAAGCTGCCGATGCCGAAAATCGGCATGGCCGCACGCGTGCCGTTGCGCCTCACGGGCACCGTCCGGGGGATCAGCAATGGCGAATATACGATCAGCGGGCCGATTTACACCGGCACGCGCTGCTACATGGGACGCACGGTGTTATTCGATACCGGCAGTGCCGAAATCGTCATCACGGAGCACACGCAGGAGCCGTGGGATCTCGGCGTTTTTACCTGCGCCGGGCTCGATCCGGCAACCAGGCGTTACCTGATACTCAAATCACGCATGTATTACCGGCCCGTATTTGCGCCGCTGGCGGTCGCGATCATCGAATGCGCGAGCGCCGGGGTGTGCTCGTCCGATTTCGCGCTGTTCGATTACCGCAAACTGCGGCGGCCGCTCTATCCGCTCGACGATTAACGATTACGGCAGCGCACCATCGCGGCGCCGCAGGCCCCGCGGCGGTGCGCGGCC
>JAYWDM010000449.1:0-3916 GCA_043779885.1 Betaproteobacteria bacterium
GCCGCGCAACCGGATCCGGCTCAAGTGATCGGCCGGCAAATCGGCGATTGCACGCAACAACGGGTGCCCGGCTGAAACCTCCTCTTCGCGAAACGTGACAGCCCGCAGTGCCGGATACCGGGATATGCGCCGCGCACCGAACTTCAGGAAGTCGGCGCTGGCGTCATCGGCCCAGTGGGCATCCTCGATGACGACGACTGTCGGGCGGTCGGCCGTTCGCAACTCGTCGACGAAGGCCTGGAACAACCGATGCGGCGGGCGGTCTGCATCGAGCGCTTCCAGCAGCTTCCCGCCGAGTTCGTGGGCAATATCGTAAAGCGGTCCCAGCGGTCGGGGCGTGGACAGCGCCTCGCAGGCGCCCCACATCACCCGCACACCCTGCTCCTGCGAGCGCACGAAGGATTCGACGAGCGAGGTCTTGCCGATTCCCGCTTCGCCGCCTATGAACACGCTGTGGCCACGCCCTTCGCGGGCCTTCGACAGCGCACCTTCCAGCAGCACGAGCGGTTCTTCACGCTCAAGCAAGATCACGGCCAGGCCTCCCTGCGTCAACCGCTTACTTTTCGGGTCCCGGGTCGGACCTCAATATGTCGCTGTCACTTCTTCATCTTGCGCAAAAAGTCCGCAAACCCACATGATTATTGGCTCTTCTGGTATCCGCCCTCACCCGTTTTTTCTGCGGTAAGCCGCAGATACTTCTCGTGCAACTGCTCTTTGGTCTCGACGTGCCGCGGGTCGTGCGGGATGCAGTCGACCGGGCACACCACGACGCATTGGGGCGTATCAAAGTGGCCAACGCATTCAGTGCAGAGCCCGGGATCAATGACGTAGATTTCCTCACCCGCGGCGATCGCGCCATTCGGGCACTCGGGCTCGCACACGTCGCAGTTGATGCATTCGTCGGTGATTAGCAGCGCCATGCCGGATTGCTCACGCCTTGCCGCCGAGCGAGGTAATCTTCTTTTTCAAACATTGTTCGACGTGCGGCGATACGAATTTGCTGACGTCGCCGCCAAGCACGGATATCTCGCGCACCAGCGTGGCTGAAATGAACAGGAACTGCTCGGCCGGCGTCAGGAAGATCGACTCCACTTCGGGAAACAGGTTGCGGTTCATGCCGGCAAGCTGAAATTCGTAATCGAAGTCGGACACCGCGCGCAATCCGCGCATCACGACCTTGGCGTTGTGTTTTTTCGCGAACTGCATGAGCAGGCCCGAAAATCCCGTCACCGTGACGTTCTTGTATTCGCCAATCACGCTTTTTGCCATGTCGACGCGTTCCTCGAGCGTAAAAAACGGACGCTTGGCCCGGCTATCGGCAACCGCGAGTATGACCTCGTCAAACATGCCCGCGGCGCGGCGCACCAGATCCTGATGGCCCAGCGTAATCGGATCGAACGTTCCCGGATACACAGCTCTAAGCATCATGGCCAGTCCATTTCAGCAATTGATAAGTCACCGCACCCGCGCGCCCGCTGCGCCAGACTTCCCAGTGCGCCGGCAGGGCGGGCGGCGCGGGCGCTTCGATGTAAACCATCGCGCCAGGCGCCAGGCGCGGGGCCAGCACGGGAAGCACCTGCGGCAGGTAATCTGCGCGAAACGGCGGATCGAGGAATACAACGTCATAACTTCCGGGGTCCGCGCGCAGAAATTCTAACGCATCCGCGCGCTTGAGTTCCACTGATTGCGCTGCCAGTGCCGCAATATTCTCCTGCAGCGCCCGCCACGCGATCGCGTCGCGCTCGACCATTACCACGCGTCGGGCTCCGCGCGACGCCGCCTCGAAGCCAAGCGCGCCGCTGCCGGCGAACAAATCGAGACAGTCTTTGCCGGTCAGTTCATGGCCGAGCCAGTTAAACAGCGTTTCGCGCACCCGATCCGGCGTTGGCCGCAAGTCCTTGTGGGAGGGAAACCCGATAATGCGGCTGCGCCATACGCCGCCGATGATACGGACCCTGTTTTTTGCCGGCGGCATCGCCATGGAGTCGTCGCGCCGGGACGCAGGCTGCCGCTATTTGGCGCCGGCAACGCCCTCATTTACCACCTCGGCGCCGACAATCACCGTCGCCATGCGCGCGGGATCAACACGACGCGCAAACGCACCGCGTATGTCGGCGAGCGTGACTTTCTCGACACTCGGCACGAAGTCTTCAAGATAGGTAAGCGGCAGGTGGTAAAAACCGATGACGCCGAGATAATCGAGTATCTTGCGGTTGCTGTCGATCCGCAATGGGAACCCGCCGACGAGGTTCTGCTTTGCTTTCTCGAGTTCATCCGCGGTCGGGCCGTTGGCGAGAAAATCCTTGAGTGTCGCACGCACGACCGCAAGCGCCTCGCCGGCCTGGTCTTTGCGCGTCTGCAGGCCGATCACGAATGGCCCCCGTTCCTGCATGGGCGAAAAATAACTATAAGCCGAATACGCGAGCCCCCGTTTGGAGCGGACCTCGTCGGTAATCCGCGACACAAAGCCGCCGCCGCCAAGAATGTAATTGCCGACGAACAACGGAAAATAGTCAGGATCGTCGCGTTTGATGCCGGGCGCGCCGATCAGCAAATGGCTTTGCGATGCCGGATGCGCGATAACGCGCGTTTCGGCGCCGGTCAGGGACGCTACCGGGGGAATCGCCGGCAGCGCGCCCGCTCGCGGAAGTTCCGCGGTCAGCTTTTCCGCCAGCTCTTGCGCTTCGCCGCGGGCAAGACTGCCGATGATTGCCACCACTGCGTGGTCTGCCGTGTAGTGGCGGCGGAAAAATGCAACCAGATCCTCGCGCGTGATCGTCGCCACGGTCGCCGCCTCGCCGGAACCGCGCAAGCCGTACGGATGATCGCCATACACCAGCGCGCTGAAATTTCTGCTGACCAGCGTCTCCGGTTTGGTATCGGCTTCCCGGATGGCGCCGATGATTCGCGCCTTCTCGCGCTCGATCACCGCAACGGGAAATTCCGGCCGCTGCAGGATGCGCGCGAACACGTCGAGCGCCGGACGCATTTCGTCGGGGCTGGTCAGCGTGCGCAGCGTCACCCCCGCGCGATCGGTGTCGACGCGGCCACCCAGTTGCGCGCCGGCGTCCGCCATGCGGCGCGCGATCTCGTCTTCGGACAGTCCGCCGGCGCCGAGCTTGAGCAGACTCTGCGTCAACGCCGCGACGCCCGATTTCTCGCGCGTGTCATACGCGGAACCCGCCGGAAAATCGACGCTGACATCGAGCATCGGCAAATCGCGTGTTTCGACAAAGTAAACGCGCGCGCCGTTTTTCGTCTGCCAATGCTGAATCGGCAGCAGCGCCAGTGCCGGCGCTGCTGCCAGGCACAACACGAAACCGCATAACAGGCGCTGTATTTTATTGGGCATGGCGAAGTCCCGGCGCTGCCGCCGGCTTTCCTTTATCGAGCGGCTGCGGATCGAGTACCGCGACCGTGAGGCTGTCGTCGATCAGGTATTTGATTGCCACTTCCCGCACCTGCGCAGCGGTCACCTGCTGCAGTTTCCTGATCATGAGATCGATCGCGCGGTGCGAATAACCCCCGGTCTCGAGCGATCCGATCTGCATCGCCTGAAAATAAATCGAATCGCGTTGAAACACCTGCGAGGCAACGACCTGGGCCTTGACGCGCTTTAACTCCTCATCGCTGATTCCGGCGTCGGCGACTTTCGCGATTTCGCGCCGCAAGCCTGCTTCGAGCTCGGCGACGGTTTTGCCGGCAGCCGGAACTCCGCTCACCATGAACATGCCCGGGCCGCGTTGCGTGCTGTCGTAGCCGGCGCCGACCGAGTTGGCGATTTTCTCCGTGCGCACCAGCGCGCGGTTCAGCCGCGCCGCGTCGTGACCATCGAGCACGCCCGCCAGCATTTCGAGCGCGTAGGGTTCCCAGTCGTTCTCCATATCGCGCAATACCGGCGCGCGATAGCCCATGA
>JAYWDM010000450.1:0-3902 GCA_043779885.1 Betaproteobacteria bacterium
GCCACGGTGAATTCGCCATAATGAAAAATACTCGCGGCGAGCACCGCATCCGCGCGGCCCTGCACGATCCCGGCGACCAGATGCTCGAGGGTGCCGACGCCGCCGCTCGCGATCACCGGAATATCGAGCGCGGCGCAAAACGCGCGCGTCAGTTCAATGTCGAAGCCCTGGCGCGTGCCGTCGCGGTCCATGCTGGTGAGCAGTATTTCACCCGCGCCGAGCGCCTGCATCCGCCGTCCCCAGTCGAGCGCGTCGAGTCCCGTGGGCTGACGGCCGCCGTGCGTAAATACCTCCCAGCGCAACGGTGCCGACGCCGGCACGCGCTTGGCGTCGATGGCAACCACGATGCATTGTGAGCCGTAATGGCCGGTTGCGTCCGCCACCAGCTGCGGGTTTTGCACGGCTGCGGTGTTGATGCTGACCTTGTCGGCGCCGGCGTTGAGCAACCGCCTTACGTCCGCCACCGACCGCACGCCGCCGCCGACTGTCAGCGGAATAAACACCTGCGCGGCCACGGCCTCGATAATCGGCAAGATCAGACCGCGGCCGTCGCTGCTTGCCGTAATGTCGAGAAAGGTGAGTTCGTCGGCGCCCTGCTCGTCATAGCGCGCCGCCACTTCGACCGGGTCGCCGGCGTCGCGCAAGCCGACGAAGTTGATGCCCTTGACGACGCGCCCGGCGTTTACGTCGAGACACGGAATGATGCGCTTGGCGAGGCCCATGGGCTGCGAATGAGTGAAGGGTGAAGGGCAAAATCCGAACGGCGGTTACCCTTCACTCTTCACCCTTCACCCTTCACCGTTTTTGGTTTTGACAGTTTGTCGGCGAGCTTCTGCGCAGCGGTGAAATCGAGCGTGCCCTGATACACGGCGCGGCCGGTGATGGCGCCGATAATGCCCTCGGACTCGACCTTGCACAGCGCCTTCACGTCCTCAAGATCGGTAATTCCGCCGCTGGCGATAACCGGCACCGACAGGTGCCGCGCCAGTTCGACGGTGGCCTCGATATTGACGCCGCTCAACATGCCGTCGCGGCCGATATCGGTATAAATGATTGCCTCGCTGCCGTACTCCTCGAATTTTTTCGCCAGGTCGATCACATCGTGGCCCGTCATTTTCGACCAGCCGTCGACCGCGACTTTGCCGTCCTTGGCGTCGAGCGCGACCATCACGTGGCCGGTGAACGCGGTGCACGCATCGTGCAGAAAACCGGGCGTCTTGACGGCGGCAGTGCCGATGATCACGTAGCTGATACCGCTGTCGATATAGCGCTCGATCGTATCCAGATCGCGTATGCCGCCGCCGAGCTGGATCGGAATGCGGCCACCGACGGCCGCGACGATTGCCCTGATGGCGGATTCGTTCTTCGGCTTGCCGGCCGCCGCGCCGTTCAAATCGACCACGTGCAGCCGGCGTGCGCCTTGTTTGATCCAGTGTTCGGCCATCGCGCCGGGGTCTTCGGAAAAAACCGTGGCGTCTTCCATCACGCCCTGTTTAAGGCGTACGCACCTGCCGTCCTTGAGATCGATAGCCGGGATGATCAACATGCTGCGCGGTCGGAAGTTACGAGCGGTCCTGGTGAAACTCGCATGAGTCTTGCGGCAGGCAAAGGGGGTGAGGCGAAATCGCGGCGCGTAATGAAAATGGCTGAAATGGGTGTTGCTGAATTAATCATACTACACGTCCCGACATTTCGCATAGCGCGTCAACCCGCAGGCAGCCGTTGCGGTTGCCAGTGCACGAAGTTGCTGAGCAGTTGCAGCCCGGCAGCGGCGCTTTTTTCCGGGTGAAATTGCACGGCAAACACGTTGTCGCGCGCAACGGCGCACGTAAACGGCCGTGGATATTCACTGCTACCCGCGATGAGCCCGCTGTCGGCGGCCTCAACGTAGTAGCTGTGCACGAAATAGAACCGTGTCTGGTCGGCAATGCCGTGCCACAGCGGATGCGCGGCGAGCTGCCGCACCCGGTTCCAGCCCATGTGCGGCACTTTGAGGCGCTCGCCCGCGGCATCGAACATCTCCGCCGGGGCGAAGCGCTGCACACGTCCCTGCATCACACCGAGTCCCGCGACGTCGCCCTCCGCGCTTTTTTCAAACAACATCTGCAGACCGATGCATATGCCCAGGAACGGCTTGCCGTGCGCTGCGTCCAGCACCGCCTCACGCAGGCCGCGCGCTTCCATTTCGCGCATGCAGTCCGGCATCGCGCCCTGGCCCGGAAATACCACGCGCGCCGCGCGCGCGACCACGGCAGGGTCGCCGGTCACGACAACCGTGCGGTCGGGCGCGACGTGCTCGATCGCTTTCGAGACCGAGCGCAGGTTGCCCATTCCGTAATCAATGACGGCAATATCGGTCATGGACGCCATTCAACGCACCGACGGCAGCGTCGCGGCCCTAAAGACTGCCCTTGGTTGACGGCACGCCCTGCATGCGCGGATCCGGTTCCACCGCCATGCGCAATGCGCGCCCGAACGCCTTGAAGGCGGTTTCCGCCTGGTGGTGCGCGTTATCGCCCTTGAGATTGTCGACGTGCAGCGTGACCAGCGCGTGATTGATGAAGCCCTGAAAGAATTCATGCACAAGGTCGACGTCGAACTCGCCGATGCGCGCGCGCGCGAAATCGATCTTGAAAGCAAGCCCCGGGCGCCCTGACAGGTCAACCACCACGCGCGTCAATGCTTCATCGAGCGGCACGTAGGCGTGGCCATAGCGGCGGATGCCGTGCTTGTCGCCCAGCGCCCTGGCGAATGCCTGCCCGAGCGTAATGCCGATGTCCTCCACCGTGTGGTGTGCATCGATGTGCAAGTCCCCCCTCGCCTCGATCTCGAGATCGAATGCGCCGTGGCGCGCGACCTGGTCAAGCATGTGATCGAGGAACGGCACGCCGGTGTCGAACTTGCCGGCACCACTGCCGTCAAGGTCGAGCTTGACGCGGATCTGCGTTTCCCTGGTATCGCGTTTAACTTCCGCGCTGCGCGTGGCCATATTCGGTCAGTTTGGCTGTCAATCCGGGGTCAGGCAAGTTGTGCGGCCAGCGCGGCCAGGAATTGCGCATTTTCACCGGGCGTGCCCACCGTCACCCGCAGGCAATCTGCCAGCAGCGGATGCGTCGCGTCAAGGTTCTTGATGAGAACCCCGCGTCGTTTGAGCCCGTCAAAAATCTGCTTCGCGCTGGCCACCCTGAATAAAATGAAATTGGCGTCGCTTGTGTAGGCATCGACCCCCGCCATGCGCCGCAGTTCAGCCAGGAGGCGCGCACGCTCGCTGCGTATCGCCGCCGCCTGCGCGTCCAGCACGTCCGCGTGCTGCAACACTTCGCTTGCCACGGTCTGGGTCAGAACGCCCACATTATACGGCAAACGCACTTTGTCGATGTGATCGAGCCAGGCGCTGCGCCCCGCCAGCAGCCCCAGGCGCAAGCCGGCGAGCCCAAGCTTGGACACCGTGCGCATCACCAGCAGGTTCGGAAATTCCGCAAGGCGTGGCATGAAGCTCGCGCCGGCAAAGGCATGGTAGGCCTCATCAACGACGACGATGCCCGGCGCCGCCGCGATGATGCGCGCGATCACGTCCGCATCGAACAGGTTGCCGCTTGGATTGTTCGGATAAGCAATGAAAATAAGCGCGGGCTCATGTTGCCGCACCGCTTCGAGCGTCGCCGCCGCATCGATGCTGAAATCGCGGCCGAGCGGCGCACCCACGTAACGCATGCCCGTTATGGTCGCCAGCATCCGAAACATCACGAAGGACGGTTCGAGACCGAGCATCACCGCGCCCGGTTTCGCCACCGCCAGCGCGAGCATCTGGATCAGTTCGTCGGAACCGTTGCCGAGGACCAGGTCCATGCCGGCGGGAATTCGCATCGCGGCGCGCAATTGCGCTTTGAGTTCGCGCGCGC
>JAYWDM010000451.1:0-10853 GCA_043779885.1 Betaproteobacteria bacterium
AAGCGAACGGCCGGTCAATTCCTTGATGTCGGCGCCCGCGCAAAACGCCTTCGCGCCGGCACCGGTGATCAGGAGCGCGCGCGCATCGCTCGCGGCAACCTCATCGAACGCGCGCGCGAGATCCGCTATCAGCGCAAACGACAGCGCGTTCAGCGCGTCAGGGCGGTTTAACGTGATCAGCGCGAATTCTTCGACGCGGGTGAGTTCAATTGACATGATGACCCATATTATGAAGCTTTTATTCCTTGCGCTTTTCCGGACTAATCCAGCGCACCGCCGCGGGCTTGATTGCGCCCGCTTTCGCCATTTCCACGAGTTCGCGCTTCAATATCTTGCCGCTCGCGGTCTGCGGAAAAGATTCCAGGCAGATGAAATACTCGGGCATGTCGTATTTCGACAAGCCGTGCTCGCCCAGGTGCTCGAGCGCTTCAACGGCGCTGAGCGCGGTGCCGTCCCGCACCATGACCGCCAGGCACACCCGTTCGCCCAGCCGCTCGTCGGCGACCGGGAACGCCGCGGCCTTCATGACGGCCGGGTGCTTTACCGTCAGGTTCTCGATGTGCGCGGGATAGATATTGTGGCCGCCGCGTATGATCAGGTCTTTCTTGCGCCCGACGATCTGCAGGTTACCCCCGGCATCGAAACGTCCGAGGTCCCCGCTCAGGAACCAGCCGCTCGCGTTGAATGAATTTTCGGTGGCCGCCTGATTGTTGAAATAGCCCAGCGTCAATAACGCGCCGCGCGTGCCGATCTCGCCCAGTTCGCCCGGTTTGGCTTCGATGTCCGGATTTTCCTGGTCCCACAGGCGCGTCTCGTAACCATGGCACGCGCGCCCGCACGTCGAGGTGATGACATCCACGTCGTCATCCGGCAGCGTGTATTGATGCGAACCGTTTTCGGTCATGCCGTAGATATTCTGCGGCTTGATACCCATGTCGAGGAACGATTTTGCCGTCTGCGGCGGGATGGCGGACCCCGCCATGTAGAAAATCCTCACCGCACCGAGTTTCGCCATGCCGCGTGACCGCATGTCCGCGAGTATGTCCATCGCGTGCGTCGGCACGCCCATCACGTACGTAGCACCGGTTTCGACGATCCAGTCGAGCGGCTTCATCCCGGGCGGCGGATCATTGACCACGACCTCGAAACCGGCGGCGAGGCTCTGCTCGATGGCGACCGTGCCTATGTGATGCGAGAGCGGACTGTGGCTGAAGAGTATCGTCCGGTCGTCGTGATGCCAGTCGTGCACCATCGCGCGGCCGTTCGCGAGCAGCGTGTTGTCGGAGTGCAGCACGCCTTTCGGCATGCCGGTCGTGCCGGAAGTGAAAGCGAGGTAAACGATTTTGTCCGGATTCAGGGCAGGTTCGGGAAGCGCGCCGGGTTCGCACAGCGGCGCCGGAAACGCCGCATGATCGTCCTGCGCCGCGGCGCCCGCGCCCGTCGGCAGCAGGCGATACACGCGCTTCATCCCCGGCAAAGCGCGCGCCGCCGCGAAGATGTCGGCCGTATCCGCGTCGGCGCCATAGCCTGCCTGCGCGAACAGGACCGCCGACTGTATGCGCTCGAGCAATTGCGTGATATCGCGCACCGTATAGTTTTGATGCAGGGACGGATTGCAGACGTAGCCATTGCGCGAACACGCGAGAAATATGACGACAGATTCGATGCGGTTCGGCAGCCACACCGAAACACGCTGCCCCTGCTTGAGTCCGGCCGCATGCAGCTCTGCAGCCAGCGCGTCGACCCACCGTGCCAGTTGCGACCAGGTGATGCGGCGCCGGCTGTCGCGCAACGCATATGCCTGCGGCCGCACGCGCGCGTGTTCACGCATGAGCGTATACAGCGTATCCGCGCGCCATACCCCGCGCGCGTAATACTCGCGCGCGGTCTGCGGGTCGTGCAATGTGAGTATCGGACTCATGACTTCAAATGCGAAAGCAGCCGCCGATGAACGCCGATGAACGCCGATCAAAACCGTGAAACCTATCAGTCAAACTTATCACCGCGACCGTCTTTACAGGTTTGACCATTCAGAATTGCTTTCCCTTGATTCAGTCATTCGCATTCATCGGCGTTTATCGGCGCCCATCGGCGGCTAAAACATATTTTCCGCTTTGGCGGTTTCAGCCCTAATGCCCGAACTTGTCCGTATCCGGTTTGCGCTTTTCGCGGAACGCCGCGCCCAGTTCCTGCGACTCTTCGGTATCGAGATAGAGTCGCAGCAGCAGATCGTGCGAAATGCGGCCGAGGCCGCCGACGCCGCCGTGGCGCGCGGTGAACGCGGCCTTGAGCGAGGCCAGCGCAAACGCGCCGCGCTCCGCGATCGCGAGCGCCATGGCTTGTGTTTCCTCGTGCAGCTTGTCGTCGGACACCACCTTGTTGATGAGCCCGATCGCGAGCGCTTCGCTGGCGGTGAGCCGGGGATTGGCAAACCACATTTCCTTGGCTTTCTTTTTTCCCACCAGGTCTTCGAGATACCACGTGCCGTAGCCGGCGTCGAAACTGCCCATCATCGGCCCGACCTGGCGGAATATCGCGCTCTCTTTGGCAATCGTGATGTCGCACATCACCTGCAGCACCTGCCCGCCGCCGACGGCATACCCGTTGACCGCGGCGATTACGGGTTTCTGCAGACGATCGATGCTCTCGTAGATCTCAAGCGTGGGCAGCATGCCGGCGTAGAGCGTGCTGTCCTCCAGCCCGTCCTTGCGCCCGCCGATGCAGAAGAACTTGTCGCCGGCGCCGGTGATCACGAGCACGCGCGTGCGCGTCTCGCGGCGGATGTCGTTGATGCAATCGCGGATCTCGTGGCACATCTGCGCCGTAAACATGTTGCCATCGTCCGGGCGGTTAAGCGTCAACCAGCCGACTGGGCCATCTTCGCTGTACAAAATGGTTTCAAATGCCATGACTATCGCCACTTTTCAATAAGGATGAGATTTCATATAAGCACGTAGCCCGGAAGGAGCGCAGCGCATTCCGGGGTGCCTCGCCCGCCATGATCCATCCCCGGATTTCATTCCGTTCATCCGGGATCTACGCGTGCTGCCGCCATCGTATCTTAACCTACGCCGGGAAAAACTCCTGCCGCGCGCATTCAGCAGGGAATAGCTTCGATGTTTTTCGGATCCGGCTTCAGTTCCCCCGCGTCGATGCGCCGCACGATTGCAGTCAGAGCGGCATGCGTCGGAGCCGGCACGCCAACCTCTTCGCCCTTCGCGGCGACCAATCCGTTCGTGAAATCGATTTCCGAGCGCCGCCCGCGCGCGACATCGCGGCCTACCGAGGATTGCGAAGGTTCCAGCAACGTCGCCATCCACGCCGTCAGCCCGGCCCGCACTCTTGTCAGCGCCGCCGCGTCGCCGACGCCCCCGCCCAGCCAATCGTCGGGCGCGATGCCGAGCACGCTGCCCAGTTCGAACCCTTGCGCGCGGCCGACCGCGATCGATTCCGCCGCCAGCCTGACTCCCAGGCGATGCGCGGCGCCGCGTTCGACGTAGACCGTCCGGTTGTCGAGGCCGGTGGCGCCGAGTATGCCGTGCGTGATGCTGTTGGCCGTCAGCTTGGTCCAGCGTTCGCCCCACAGGTTCTGCGTGACCCTGGCGGTATCCACCACGTTGAGAATAGCGGCGAGTTCGGTCACGCGGCCGGTTATCCGCCCGTGGACTTCGCCGACGCGGAACACGATGTGGCGGTCACCGCCGGGCTGCTGATAGCGGCTGATGTGGCCGGGTTTGAAACAGTTGACGCTGATCGTGCTCAACGCGCAGCCGACGGTCTTGCCCCATCCGGCCACGCCGGCTATGCGCTCTTCATTGATGCCGTTTTGCATCGATACGATGTAGCCCTGCGGCGACAGATACTGCCTGATCATCAGCGCCGCCCATTCGGTATCGTACGATTTGGTGCAGATGATCGCGATGTCGACCGGCTTCTTCACGAAACTCTGCACTTCATGCAGGTGCATGGCTTTCACACGCACGACATGCTCGCCCTGCGAGCCGCCCAGATGCATGCCGTCGCGCTTGATGGCTTCGATGTGCTCCGGCCACGGATCCACCAGCGCCACGTCCTCGCCCGCGCGCGCCAAATGCGCGCCGACATATCCGCCGACCGCGCCCGCGCCTATGAATACGATGTGCCTGCCCATAGCTCTACCGTCCAGGAAACGTTGCTGCCAATATTCAAAATGGCGGCTTGCCGCCTCTCTCACCACACGGCGCGAATGCCCGCAAGCGTTACGACCCTGCCTCAGTGTTCGGCCTCGCTTCCTGGTTCATTAAAACGTCGAGATTGTGCATGCCGCGCACGAGTTCGCCGCGTTCAACCCGCTTTACCATCGCGGCAAGCGCGGCATGCGTGGGCGCCGGCTGCCCGGCCTGCGCGCCCCGGGCGGCGACGTATCCGCACGTGTAGTCGATCTCCGTCCGCCGCCCCTTGGCCAGATCGTGCCCGACCGAGCCGTAATGCGGTTCGCGCGAACGTTCCATCCACTTGCGCCATCCTGCGTCGATCTGATCCAGCGCGGCCGTTTCGCCGTCCGCAGCGGCACACCACAACGCCGCCGGCATGCGCAGTATTGGTTCGAGTTCATGCCCAAGCGCTTGCGCCACGCGAATGGCCTCGCCCGCGCACCGGATGGCGAGCAGCCGTGTTGGCGCGTTCTGCATCAGTTGATGGTCGCTGATGCCCGCGGCGCCGAGTATGCCGTGATGCATCGAGTTCGTGACCAGTTTCGCCCAACGTTCGCCCCACAGGTTGGATGTCACCTTGGCGCTGTCGACCGCGGAGAGTATTGCCGCGACGGCGAGCGCCCGCGGCGTGACACGCCCGTGCATTTCCCCCACGCGGAAGACGGTATAAGCGTCGCCGCCCGGCGTGCGCGCCCGCTCGATCACGCCGGGGCCCGTCGCGCTCACGCTGATCGTGCTGGCGATACACCCCATCGTTCTGTCGGCGCCGACGATCCCCGCGATTTCATCTTCATTGAGGCTGTTCTGCACCGAGACAACGCAGCCGTCTGCGCGCAGGTACGGCCTGATCAGCATGGCGGTCCACGCCGTGTCGTACGATTTGGTGCACACGAGCGCAATATCGACGGGGTCGCGGACGAATGCCTGCACCTGATGCAGGTGCATCGCTTCGGCCGGAACGACGATGGACCCGAGCGGATCGGTGAGGCGGATGCCGTGGGCCCTGATGTGTTCGACGTGCTCGGCCCAGGCGTCCACCAGCACCACCCGATAGCCCGCGCGCGCCAGGTGGCCGCCAATATAGCCGCCCACCGCACCGGCGCCCAGCACCGCGATGCGCAAGGCTTTCAGATCAGGCATGCTGCGTTTACCGTCATTCATCCGCGCGCTCTCAATCATGTCAGGACTGCAGTTCGTCCGCAATTATAAACATTCTCATTATTTATACGAGGTACCGTGGCCGTATCGATCTTCGCACCGACTGAATTGATTGCCGGACGCTGATTCGATGCGGTAGCATTGATTTATCAGGCCTTGCAAAATTCATGATACGCAAAATAACAATTTCACTGTGCCCCCTCGCTCCCGCTCTGGCCCCTCGCTGCGCTTTCCCCGGGGGAGAAGTAATTTTTCTCCCTCGCCCGCGGGGAGAGGGACCGAGGGTGAGGACGCGCCAAGCCAATGCAGGCTGCGCCGGGTAAAGCAAGGAGCCAACCATGCAGGCAACGAGCGGTAACCGATCTGCGGAGCGTGCACGGCAAACGAGCGCAGCACAGTTGCTTCTGCTGGGTTGCGCCGGCGCGTTCTGCGCGGCAGGCGCCGGACTCGCGGCGGCCCAGCCGTACCCGAGCAAGCCTATCCGCTTCGTGCTGGGCTACGCGCCGGGCGGTGCGTCGGACGTGGTCGCGCGCATCGTCGGCACGCGCCTGAGCGATGCGCTGGGGCAACCCGTCGTAATCGACAACCGTCCCGCCGCCGCGGGTTCCGCCGCGGCCGGCATGGTTGCGCGCACGCCTGCCGACGGCTACACGATGATGCTCGCCGCCACCAGCACCCTCGCGGTGAATCCCAGTATGTATAAAAAACTGCCCTATGACTCGTTGCGGGACTTCACCTACGTCGCGAACTTCGTTGCGATGCCCAACCTGCTGGTGGTCAATCCCAACGTGCCCGCGAAATCGGTGCCCGAGCTTATCGCGCTGGCCAAAGTGGAAGACGGCCGCTTGACTTACGGGTCGGCGGGAGTCGGCAGTTCCAACCATTTCACGGCCGAGCTTTTCAACTACATGGCCAGGGTCCGCATGACGCACATCCCCTATAAGGGCGGGGGTCCGGCCATGGTCGACGTCGCCGGCGGACAGGTGGCGCTCATTTTCGCGACGATCGTATCAGCGATCCCGCTCGTGAAGGCGGGCAGGCTGCGTCCGCTCGGCGTCACGTCCGCAACGAGGTCGCCGAGCATGCCCGACGTGCCGAGCATCGCCGAGGCGGGACTGCCTGGCTACGAGAGCACCATATGGTACGGCGTGGTGTTGCCGGCCGGCGCGCCCGCGCCAGTCGTCGCCCGCCTGAGCACTGAAATCGAAAAGCTGCTCAGTACACAGGACGTGAAGGAGCGCTTTCATACGTTGGGCGCGGACATCCAGTTCATGACGCCCGGGCGGTTCGCGCAGTACGTGCGCGCGGAAATCAAAAAGTGGAGCGTCGTCGTCAGGGAAACCGGGATGCGCGCGGACTAGCGCGACGACTCGATCCAGTTCACGACCAAGTTCGCTCAGATCAGTTTTTGCAGGCGCAGGCTCGCCACTGCCTGCGCGTCGTAACCCAGCCAGTCACGCAATACCGCCGCGGTATGCTCGCCGAGCCTGGGCGGCGGCAGGCGGTACGTCGCGTTGCTGCCGTCGATGCCTATGCCCAGGCCAACCTGCGGCACGCGTCGCCCGCCCGCATCGGCGGCATAAATGAGCCCGCGCGCGATCAATTCCGGATCGCGCGCGAGATCGTCGACGCTGTTGACCGGCCCCGCGGGCACTTTCGCCTGCACGAATACGCGCAGCCATTCGTCACGCGGCCGCGCCAGCAGAATCTGCTGGATGTCGCCGACTATCGCGGCGCGCGCGGCGCGGCGGTCCGCGTTAGTCGCATGGCGCGGATCCGCGCCTTTTTCCGGCTGCCCCACCGCCTGCCAGAAGCGTTGCCAGATCGCGTCATTGCCGAGCCCGAGCGTGAGCGGCTTGTCCTGCGTGTCGAACGCCTGATAAACCGCGATCACGCTGTCTTTCGCGCCCGTGCGCTGCGGCACTTCTCCCGAACCGAGATAGGGCACGATGCGCGGGGACATGAAACGCGTCATGCTGTCCACCATCGCTATGTCGATCAGGTGGCCGCGTCCGCTCGTCGCGCGCTCGAACAGCGCCGCGAGCGTCGCCATCGCCGCATCCATGCCTGAAATGAGATCGGCGGCGGGCGTGCCGACTTTCTGCGGCGGGCTGTCGGCCTCGCCGGTCAGATCCATTACGCCGCTGTAACCTTCGGCAATCAGGTCGTAGCACGGAAAATCCCTGCGCGCGCCGGTGAGACCGAATCCCGTCAACGAGACGAAAACGATGTCGGGTTTGACCTCCTTCACCGCCGCATAATCGATACCGAGTTTTTTCTGCACGCGATCGACGAGATTGACGATCACGACATCGGCCTTTTTCAGGATGTCGTGCAGAACCCTGCGCCCCGCGTCCGCCGTGTAATCGAGGGTCACGCTTTCCTTGTTGCGGTTGACGCTCAGAAACCACAGCGATTCGCGGTCGAGCCACGGCGGCCCCCATGCGCGGCAATCGTCGCCCTTGCCGGGACGTTCGATCTTGATCACCCGCGCGCCCATGTCGCCGAGCAACATGGCGGCGTAGGGCCCGGCGATCGAAGTCGTCAGATCGACCACCGTAACGCCGGCGAGCAGCGGGTTGGCGGGCGGCGATGCCGGGGCCGGCAGGGTGTCAAGTGGCAACATGAATTCCTCGCAATATGATCCTGCAAAAAGCATTCAGCCGCAGATAAACGCGGATAAGTTCAAACGACTTAACGTCGGCCCATGGGCAGTCAAGTAGGATGGGTGGAGGAACGATACCCATCGAAAGCCCGGCACCATTGCGTCCACCTTTGATGGGTATCGTTGCGCTCAACCCATCCTACTTTACTATCTACCCGCGTTTCAATTTTTCTTCCTTTTCGTCCTTGGCGGTGAAACCTTATTCGCTTGCTTCAACTTAACCATTCCATCATTCGACGACGATACCCGCCGCTTTGGCGATGCCGATATTCTGCGCGACTTCATTGCGGATGAACGCGCCGAACTCTTCCGGCGTGCTGGTGGCGGGCTCAAGACCCTGCTTACGCAACGCATCGCTCATCTCCGGCGCGTTGACGATGGCGCCGACCAGCGCATTGAGCCGCAGGACGATCTCGCGCGGCAGGCCCGCGGGAGCCAGAATTCCGTACCAGCCCGAGCGATCGAATCCTTTGAGTCCCGATTCATCGAGCGTCGGCACCGTCGGCATGATGACCCAGCGCTTCGCTATGCTGACGGCCAGCGGCCTGACTTTCCCCGCCTGGAGCAAGGGATGCGCGGCAGGATAACTGGCGAGAATCATGTCGGCCTGGCCGATCGCCGTCGCCGTGACGCCGTCTGACACGCCTTTGTAAGGAATGTGCACGATGTCGACGCGCGCCATTGATTTGATGAGTTCGGTGGTGATGTGCGCCGAACTGCCGATGCCGGACGACGCATAATTGAGCTTGCCCGGATGCGCGCGCGCCAGCGCAAACAATTCCTGCGTCGTGCGTGCGGGCACTGAAGTATTCACGACCAGCACCCACGGCCCCAGCACGATGCGCGTGATCGGCACGAAATCGCGTTCGAGATCGTACGGGAGCTTCCGGCGCACCGCCGGTTGCGCGGCATCTGCGGCCGGCATCAGTAGCAGCGTGTAACCGTCCGCCGCGGATTTCGCGACCGCCTCGGTTGCAATCGCCCCGCCGCTGCCAAGCCGGTTGTCGATGACGACCGGCTGGCCGAGGCTGCTCGCGAGTTTGGGCGCCAGCATGCGGGCCGTGACATCGGTCGCGCCGCCCGCGGCGAAGCCGACGATGACCTTGAGCGGCTTCGCGGGATAGCTCTGTGCCTGCGCGTATCCCGGCGCGAGTGCGACGCCGGCGACGATGCAGAGATTCGTCACCAAGGCCTTGCGATCAGCCGCCGCGATGACGTTTCTCATCAGACTTTGGGCGCGTCCTGTTCGTTGAATACCTGCTGCGCGACGCGAAAGCTGTCCAGCGCGGCGGGGATCCCGCAGTAGACCGCGGTCTGCATCAACACCTCCTGCACGTCGTCGCGGCTGACGCCGACGTTCGGCGCGGCGTTCAGGTAGATCTTGATTTCCTCGGTGCGCCCGAGCGCGGTCAGCACACCGAGGTTGATCAGCGCGCGCGTGCGGCGGTCGAGTCCCGGCCGGCTCCACAGCGTGCCCCAGACGTATTCGGCGATGAGTTCCTGGAATGGCCGGTTGAAATCGGTGGTCGTCTTCGCCGCGTTGTCGACATACTTGTCGCCCAGCACTTCACGGCGCACTTGCTGGCCTTTTGCGTACAACTCCTTGTTCACTTGCGTCTCCTTCCCGGTTGAAAATCCGTTCGCGGCGTGCGCAGCGCGCTACTCGGCGCGCATGCCGACCGCCTTGATGACGTTACCCCATTTTACGATTTCGTCACCGATGTATTTGCGGAATGCCGCCGGCGTGCTTCCGAGCGGGTCGGCGCCGAGACCGGCAAATCGCTCGACGACGTCGGGCTCGCGCAGGATGGCGTTCACGGTTTTATTCAGCCGCGCCACGATTTCAGGCGATGCGCGCGCCGGCAGCAATACACCGTACCAAAGGCTGCTTTCGTAGCCTGGCACGCCTGCTTCCGCGACGGTAGGCAATTCCGGAATCGCGGGTGAACGCGCAACGGTGGAAATCGCCAGCGCGCGCAACCGCCCCGACTTCACATGCGGCAGCGACGTCGGAATCGGATCGAACACGAGTTGCACCTGCCCCGCCAGCAGGCTCGGCATCGCCTGTCCGCTGCCCTTGAACGGCACGTGCACGAACTGCGCGCCGGTCATGTATTTGAGCAGTTCCATCGCGAGGTGGCTCGAACTGCCGGTACCGGAAGACGAGTAGTTGAGTTCGCCCGGTTTCGATTTGGCGAGCGCCAGCAATTCCTTAAGCGTTGACGCCTTGACCGACGGATGAACGACCAGCAGTTGCGGCATCGAAACGGTTTGCGACACCGGTGCAAAATCTTTCAGCGTGTCGTAGTCGAGCCTGGCGTAGAGGCCGGGATTGATCGCCAGTATGCTGGTCGCGCCGGCCAGCAACGTATAACCGTCAGGCGGCGCCCGCGCAACGATGGTGGCCGCGATCGCGCCGCTCGCGCCCGCGCGATTGTCGATGATCACCGGCTGGCCGAAATGCTCCGTCAGTTTCTGGCCGACGATGCGCGCCGTGATGTCCGACGCGCCACCGGCGGTAAATCCGACCACGAAGCGGATCGGCTTGACCGGATAGCGCTGCGCGTGCGCCAGCGGCAAGCCCGCGCATGTGAGGTGCGCGGCGAGCAACCAAATTGAATACCACCGGACAGAGCGCAAGATTTTCATTTTCATTTCAGGATTACGTAACTGCGCGCACCTTTTTCCTCATCCCTACGCTTCTCCGGGCGGAGAAGGACTTTGGATCCCTTGCGTCCCCGCACCAGCTGCTCTTTTCTCCCTTCTCCCTCCGGGAGAAGGGCCGGGGATGAGGGAAGGGGGTTGACGCGCAACTTCATTTCAATCCATCACGCCCG
>JAYWDM010000452.1:0-10852 GCA_043779885.1 Betaproteobacteria bacterium
CTTTTGATTTAGCGTGGGGCGAACTGTTTAAGAACAACTTACCGATGATGACTGGAGTTAATCCAAGTGACTACCTCTCAAACTGTTTCTGTGTGGACCTCGTTTAACGAAGACTCCGCTTTATCCCAAAAGGAATTGGGATACTTCAGCGGACGACTCAGCAGCAAGGTATATCAAGTGGTTATTGGTGAATTTATGAAGCGAGAGGCGACCGGATTCTCGAAAGCTAAATTGGCGCGTCGTATTCACAAGAGTCCAGAAGTAATAACTAGATTATTTAGCGGCCCCGGAAATTGGACTATGGACACAGCTAGCGCGATCATGCTTGGGCTGGGATTTGAGCTCGAAATCTCTGCTGTTCCCATTCAAGCCTTGCAGACTAGAGAGTCAACGCAAACAGAAGGTGAAAAATTGCCCGATTCTCCTAAGTCAAATAACGCGCCACAAGGAAGTAGCGCGCAAGACTTAAAAATAGCAGCATGAAACTTGTATCCAAGAGCGGAGGAATTGTCGCGGTTACGACGGTATCTGACGAGGTTAAACCACTTAAGGGTATTCACCTTCCAGATGTAATTGCGGCAATTTCAAAACGATATAGTTTTTCAAAAACTCCGACGATGGAGGAAACTAATAAGACCGGCGCAAAATTCCAAAATGGAAATTTCAAGGAAATCGTCGTAGCCGAATTGGCTCTTTTCAATGATGCTGTTCACGTAACTACAACAGATACTATAGATTCTGAAGCAGTAAGGCTTGATCTCACTGCGTGGTTAATCAAGGATTTTGGTTTCCGAGAACCGATAACACCGCCAAAACGCGCCTATCAAAGTGACTTAATAGTAGACTTTGATAATTCCCCAGAAAACGCCCTCAGCTTATTTCAGCCGTTAGAAGAGTTAATTCAAAAAGAAGTTAATGCGGTAAACGGGGATAAAAGAAAAATTGAGTTTTACCGCTTAGATTTTGGCTCTGACCCTATGGCGACAGGCGCAAACGCTCAGTTCATACTGGAACGCAGGAGCGGGGTTCCTTGGGCAACTAATCGGTTTTTCTGCAAGGCATACATAAAAACCGAGGTGCATCTAAAGGCGCTAACACTGATGGATAAGCTACTCGGCAAAGCTAAGGCTTAGTCCTTGCTCCAGCGCGTTTTAGCTGCTTTCGTGGCGATCTCGGCACGCCTAGCAGGGGTTAACGCTGCCATGCGTGCTTTGCCTCCAGCTAGACCGCCCTTGCGCCCCAGTTCGGCAGCTTCCGTTTTGCGTTGTTCTGCGCTGGCTTTCGGCCTTGCACCGATGGCCTGTTGCAAGGTATCGAAAGCTACCTGATTAACGTCTCGCCGTTTCATAGCCATTTTAACGTCTCGCCGTTTCATAGCCATTTGAACCCTTTGGCCATTAGATAGGCAAGACCAAGCGCGACAGCGATAATCCCAGCCCATGTTATTAGGAATGCACCGATCCCGCCCTTGAGAAGGGTTCTCAAGTCATCCTTTATCTCTTTCGCATCGCGCTGGATGTTGTCTACAGCGGATTCAAGTTTTGCAACACGGGAGTCCATATTTCCTCCGATCGGTGGAGAAGTTCCAGTCCCTCCGCCCTGTTGATCTTGTTGCTGCTTTAGATTGGTAAGCTGCTCAGAAAGTTGCTGCATGAGCAGCGTATTATTCACCTCAGCCATCTTTCAGAGTCCTAATAAAATCAGCAATGGCTTTCTGAAAAGCCGCTGTCTGACTTTGCTGCCCTAAAAGGGCTGACAATGTACCCTGGGACGGCGGTAATCCTGCCTTTATATCTGGAATACCCTTGAGTTCTGTTACCTGGGATTCAAGCGCGACAATTGCTTCGGCTAGGGCAATCAATGCTTTGCGCGTTTGGGCGTCCATCCGCTCATTCTATCCCACTCCAGAACACCCCCAAAGCGAGTTGTAACAAAAACGTTTTCAAACTGCACCACTACCCGGCGGCGCTGGCACGCCGCGCAGCCACGGATTACTATCGGGGCTGACAACGTGATAGTCAGGGCACAACGCGTGCAACGCATCGGAATTGCCGGCATTGGACTCATGGGGACGGCGATCGCGCAGCGCCTGCTGGGTGCCGGCTACGCCGTCGTTGGTTATGACATCGCGCCGGCGCAGCGCGCGCGCCTCGTGCAATTGGGCGCGACCGCGGTGGCGGCGCCCGCCGCCCTGGCGGAGCAATGCGATACGGTATTTCTCGCGGTGTTCGATACCGATCAGGTGGAACAGGTTATCGAGGGCGCGGGCGGCCTGCTTGGCACGCGTAAACCGGCGTCGCCGCGCCTGACGCTAATCTGCACCAGCACCTGCGACCCGGAACGCATCGCCCGGCTCGCGGCGCGCATCGAGTCGCCGCAAGTCGGCTTTATCGAGATGCCCGTGTCGGGCACGAGCGGCCAGGTGGCGAAGGGCGACGGCGTCGGACTCGTTGCCGGCTCGCGCGAAGTCGCGGACGCCGTTTCCGGGGTGCTGGACGCCGTGTGCCCGCGGCGGCAGTTTCTCGGCGCGGCGGGCAACGGCGGCAAGGCGAAGCTCGCCGTCAATCTCGTGCTCGGACTGAATCGGGGCGCCATCGCGGAGGGACTCGTGTTCGCCGCCCGGATGGGGCTTGAGCCGGTGGCGTTTCTCGACGTGCTGCGCAACTCGGCGGCCTATTCGCAGGTGATGGATATCAAGGGTCCGCTGATGGCGCGGCGGGAGTTTCAGCAACCGCTGAGCCGCGTCGACCAGAGCCACAAGGATTTCTCGCTGATGCTCGATTACGCGCGCGCGCTCGGCCAGGAACTGCCGTTCGCAAAAGTGTACGCCGAACTCCTGCGCGGCTGCATCGATGCGGGCGAGGCGCAATGGGACAACGCCGCGATACTTGCCGAGATCGCGCGGCGGCGCGCGGGCTGACGCGCGTTACTCGAGTTCTATTCCGGCGTCCTTGATGATTTTGCCCCAGCGCGCGGCGTCGACGCGCACGAACCGGCGGAAATCCTCGACCGATGGACTGCCGACGACTTCGATGCCCGCGGCGTTCTGGCGCTGCTTGAGGTCGGACGCCTGCAGCGCGCGGTTGATTTCGGCGAACAGCCGCTGCACGACGTCCTTCGGCGCGCGCGCGGGCGCGAAAATTCCGTTCCAGTTGTTGAGGCCGAAACCCGCCACGCTCTCCGCGACGGCCGGCAGATCGGGCACCAGCGGCTGGCGTTCCGGCGTGATCACCGCAAGCGCGCGCAGGCGGCCGGATTTCAGGTGCGGTTGCGCGACGATGTAAGTCGAAAACGTCAGTTGAATCTGGCCGGATATGAGATCGACGAGCGCGGGGGCGCCGCCTTTGTACGGGACATGCGTCATCTCGATCCCGGTCAGGCGCTTGAAAAATTCGCCGGCCAGATGGTCGGGCTGGCCCGGCCCCGAACTTCCAAAGCGCACTTCGCCGGGGCGCTGTTTTGCCCAGCCTATGAATTCCTTGACGGTGGTGACGCCGTTTGCCGCGTTGACCACCATCACGTTGACGACTTCCGACACGCGGGTGACCGGCATCAGATCGCGCTCGACGTTGTACGCCAGATGCTTGTTGAGGTTGGGGCTGATCACGATCGGCCCCGCCATGCCGACCATCAGCGTATAACCGTCAGGCTCCGCCTTCGCGAGCAGATCGGTCGCCAGCACGCCGCCCGCGCCAGGCCGATTGTCCATTACGACCGGCTGGCCCAGTTGCGCGGCGAGTTTTTCGCCGATCGTGCGGCCGATCAGATCGGCGGCGCCGCCGGGTGGAAATGGAATCAGAATGCGGATCGGACGCGCCGGAAAAGACCCCTGCGCGGCAACCGGCAGCGTAGCGACGATCGCAAGCGCTGCAAATCCTGCGCACAGGGCGGCCAGTGCGAGCGTCTTTATCGACATATGAGAGTCCCGGTGCGGTGGTGGCGCCATCATGCCTCACCCGTGCGTTAAATCGCAAGATCATTGCACGCGAAATCTGGTTAGAATTCCGGGACGATCAAACAACGAACCGCCATATACGGTGGGATGAAGAGGGCAGGAAATGATGCGTTGCGTATGCGTGCTTGGCATGGTTGCCGCATGGTGGTGGGCAGGGCTCGCCGGCGCGCAGCCATACCCCGCGCGCTCCGTGCGCATTGTCGTGCCGTTTCCGGCGGGCGGCGGCGCCGACTTCATGGGGCGCGCGATCGGCCAGAAGCTCGGCGATGCGCTGGGGCAGACGTACGTCGTCGACAACCGCGCGGGCGCCGCCGGCGTTATCGGCACGGATATGGTGGCGAAAGCGGCGCCGGACGGCTATACGCTGCTGCTCGGCACGACCGGCACGCACGCAACCAACCCCGCCGTATTGGCGAACCTGCCGTACGATTCGGTCCGCGATTTCGCACCGGTGTCGATTTTTGCCAACGCGCCTTTCATACTGTGCACGCATCCGTCGCTGCCGGTCAAAAACGTGCGCGAACTGATCGCGTTCGCGAAACGGCATCCCGATGAATTGACCTATGGCTCGGCCGGCGTCGGCAGTTCGACGCACCTGGGCTTCGAACTGTTGGCGTCGATGGCCGGCATCAGGATCCGGCATATTCCATACAAGGGCCTGCCGCTGGCGATGATCGATTTGATCGCCGGCAACACGACCATGGTGTTCGATGCGATTCCGAGCGCCATGCCGCACATCAAAGCGGGGCGGGTGCGTTTGCTGGCGGTCGGCAGTCTGCAACGTTCGACGGTCGCGCCCGCGGTGCCGACCGTCGCCGAATCCGGATTGCCCGGCTACGAGATCGGTTCGTGGTACGGCTTGTTCGCGCCGGCGGCGACGCCGCGAGAGATCGTGCAGCGGCTGTCGGCGGAAACCATCAAGGCGCTGAGCGCGCCGGATTTGCGCGCGCGCTTCGCAAGCCTCGGCGCCGATCCGATCAGTCTCTCCGCGGACGAGTCGGCGGCGCTGCTGGCGCGCGAGCTCGGGCGCTGGTCAAAAGTCGCGAAGCAGCTGCGCGTCAAAGCCGAGTAGGCGCGCGGCCGGTGTGACGAACTGAATCAGCGCTTCATTGATAGTCACGCGAGGACATCATCATGCAGACCGCCTCATCCACGCGCCAACCGATTGCGGGAAAAATCGGCGCGCTCGAAATCGTTCCGCTTGACGCCGCGCTTGGCGCCGAGGTGCGCGGGCTCGACCTGCGCCGTCTTGGCGACACGGAATTCGCGGTGCTGCATCGGGCGTTCCTCGATCATCTCGTGCTGCTGGTGCGCGACCAGGCGGTTACCGATGACGATCTCGTGGCGGTGGCGCGCCGGTTCGGCGCACTCGAGATGGCGCCATCGGGAAAGGAGCGATCCTCGCACCAGCACTTCGACGGGCCGCCGGAAATCACGGTGGTGTCCAACGTGCGCGTGAACGACGTGCCGATCGGCGAATTGGGCGATTCCGAAGTGATCTGGCACAGTGATTACTCGTTCAAGGAAATTCCGGCCGGCATGCGGCTCCTGCATGCGCTGGAAATTCCGCCCGCCAGCGCCGGCGGCAACACGCAGTTCCTCAATACGTATGCGGCGTATGACATGCTGCCCGCAGAGTTGAAGCGCATGGTGCACGGGCGCACGATCAAGCACGATACGGCGTACGACACCAATCGCAATCTGCGGCTGGGCGCGCAACCGGTCACCGACGTGCGCCTGTCGCCCGGCCCGACCCACCCCATAGTGACGACACATCAGGAGTCGGGCCATAACAGTTTGTTTCTCGGCCGCAAGCTGTTCCACTACGTCAACGGCCTGAGCGTCGCGGACTCCGCAGCATTGCTCGACCAATTGTGGGCGCATGCAGCGCAGGACCGCTTCATCTGGGAGCACGAATGGCGCGTCGGCGATGTGGTGTTCTGGGACAATCGCTGCACGCTGCACCGGCGCGGCCCGTTCGCCGGCGACACGCGCCGCGTGCTGCATGCCGCGCAGGTGCGCGGGCAACGGCCGGCCGAAGCGCCCGATGCGCGATTGCGCCCGCCGCATCCGCGCAGCCGGTTGTTCGGCCACGCCGGCGGGGAGGTGCGAAAATGAAAGCGGCGATACTGCATGCCGGCGGGGACTTGCGCATGGAGACGGTGGCGGACCCGGCGCCCGCCGCGCATGAAGTGGTGGTCAAAGTGCACGCGTGTTCGATCTGCGGTTCCGACCTGCACGCGTTTCACGGCAAGCATCCGCGCCTGACGTTCCCGCGCATACTCGGTCACGAGTTCGCGGGCGAGATCGTGGCGCTGGGCGGGGCGCTGCACGGATTTCGCGTCGGGCAGCGCGTGTGCTGCGACATCGACGTGCCGTGCGGCACGTGCGGGCCCTGCCGCGCCGGTCGTTCCAACATTTGCGAAACGCTGAAGACGATGGGCTTCGATCGTGACGGCGCGTATGCCGAATACGTCGCGGTGCCCGATTACAATCTCTACCCGCTGCCGGACAATGTCACCTACGACCAGGCCGCGGCGGTGCAGGTGCTGGGCATCAGCTATCACGCCGTCGCGCACCGCGTGCAGCCGCAGGCAGGCGAGAAAATCGCGGTCGTGGGTGCGGGCCCGGTCGGGCTGGGCGCCGCGCTGGTCGCGCAGGCGATGGGCGCCGACGTGTCCATCCTGGATGTGCTCGACTACCGGCTCGCCCTGGCGCGCAGGCTGGGCATAGCGGTCACCTTCAATCCGCGGGGCGAAAACGTCCGCGCGTGGGCGCTGGCGCAGAGCAGCGGGCATGGTTTCGATAAAGTGATTGAATGCGTCGGCGGGCGGCAGGAACAGACGGTGACCGATGCGATCAACATGGTCAAGCGCGGCGGGCAGGTCACCATCGTTGGCACGTTCCCGGACAACAAGGCGACGATACCGATCGCTTATGTCAAAGACCGCGAAATCGATTTGATTTTTTCGCGCGGCAATTTCCAGGCGTTTGCGCCGTGCCTCGAACTGATCGCGAGCGGCAGGATCGATCCCGATCTTTACATCAGCCACCGGTTTGCATTAAACCGCGCGGAAGAAGCGCTGCGCCTGCTCGAAGCGCGTGACGTCGAGGCGCACAAGATCGTCCTGCACCCGCAGGAGTTTTGATTGCATGGGGCGCTGAGCGGGGCGGGTCAGGTCTGAAATCGGGGTAAAATATTTGCCCGGGTAAGGGAACCACAGGAGGCAACAATGGCAATCGGCGGCTTTCAGCACGTGAACATACGCTGCACGGAGAACGACCTTCCGGCAATTGAAAAATTCTACGGCGAGGTGCTCGACTTGAAGTCGGGAGCGCGTCCGGCATTTCCGTTTCCCGGGCTGTGGCTGTATGACGGCGACGATCCCATCGTCCATGTCGGCGGCAGGTTTGCGCCGGGCTCCATCGTGCAGGACACGCACAGCGGCAGCGTCGATCACATGGCGTTCAGGGCGACGGGCGCCATCGAGTTTCGGGCGCGGCTGAAAAGGCTGGGCGTTTATTTCGAGGAGCAGAACATCCCGCAGGCGGGCTACCAGGTTTTTCTGCACGATCCGGTCGGCACCAAGCTCGAATTCAACTTTCCGGCCAGCGAGACGCCGCCCGAACTGCCGTCAGGCACGCGCGCGGAGATGCAATTGGGCAAGGCATGAAATAGCGGCTGCCGATGACCGTCATTTTCCGGAACCGATCGCAAAAAACAAAAACTGCGATCAGCCGCAGATAAACGCAGAAACACGCAGATAAGAAAGCACGAACATACATCGCTGTGGATAAACGCAGATAAAGAGCGAGGGCCGCCCTCTGGCAGGATGTTGAAATTTGACCCGTCTCCCCGGCGCACGCCGGTGTCCAGAAGACGTGATTCAAGCGAGTCAACATCTTGCTGGATGGCGACTGTGGCGAATTTCAACAAGCCGCCAGCCGAAGTAAAGGCCTTTGAACTTATCTGCGTTCATCTGCGTTTATCTGCGGCTCCAGATTGTTTTTAAGACCACTTCCAGGTTCAATCGGCGTTGGCACGTGACCCGTGCAAAACCGGCGGCTACTCCGCCGCGCCGATTTTGTTGTCGCGCACGACCTTGCCCCACAGGGCCATTTCACCGGCGATGTAGCGCGTAAATTCCTCGGGCGTTGACGCGCGCACCGTTGCGCCCAGCAGTTCGAGGCGCTCGCGGGTTTCGGGCTGCGTGAGCACGGTGCGCAGCGCCGCGTGCATTTTTTGCAGCAGCGGCGGCGGCACGCCCGTGGGCGCGACCACCCCCCACCAAGAATGCACCTCGTAACCGGGAAAACCCTGCTCGGCTACCGTTGGTATTTCCGGCAATTGCGGCATGCGCGCGGCAGAGGTGACGGCCAGGCCGCGCACGCGCTGCGCCTTGATGAACGGGGAGACGAACAGGAACGTTCCCATCTGCATGGTGATCTGGCCGCCGATCACGTCGGTGATCGCCTGCGCCGGTCCGCGGTACGGCACCTGCGTGATTTTGAAGCCGGCCCTCTGCTCCAGCAATGCCATGGCGAGGTGTCCGCGGCTGCCTACGCCACTGGAGCCCAGCGTCAACTCGCCCGGTTTTGCCTTCGCGGCCGCGATCAGGTCGTTGAGCGTTCGATAGGGCGCGGCAGGCTGCACCACCAGGCCGTAGGGCGAGGTCGCCATCAGCATGACCGGCGTAAACGCCTTCGCCGTGTCATACGGGAGTTTTTTCTGCAGACTGGGATTGGTCGCATGGGCGTCGAACACGACCAGATAATTGTAACCATCGGGCGCCGCGGTGGCCGCCAGAGCGGTGCCGAGGACGCCGTTGCCGCCGGTGCGGTTGTCGACGATGATCTGCTGGCCGAGCGCCGTCGTCAGGCGTTCGGCGACGATACGCGCGACCTGGTCGGACGAGCCGCCCGCCGGAAATCCGGTGATGAAACGCATCGGTTTGACCGGCCAGTTTTGCGCGCCGGCAGCAAGCGACAGCAGCCCGCTCAATACCGCGACGACCCAAGGCGCATGCTTCATTGTTTTCTACTCCGCGGCGGAAATATTGCTCTCGCGCACCACTTTGCCCCAAAACTCCATTTCGTCCGCAATGAAGCGGGCAAATTCCGGCGCGGTGGATGCACGCTGCTGCAAACCCGCTTGTGTCAGACGGTCGCGCAGCGCGGGACTCGCGTAAATTTCCCGCAGTTTGACATGCAGCTGCGCAAGCACCGGCGGGGGCACGCCGGTGGGCGCCAGCATGCCCCACCATGAGTTGACGTCGTATCCCGGATAGCCCTGTTCGGCGACGGTCGGCACCTCGGGCAACTGCTCGACGCGGGTGGCGACAGTCACCGCCAGCGCGCGCAACCGCTGCGCTTTCACGAACGGCGCCACGAAAAAAACGGTGCCCATCTGCATCGTGATCTGGCGCGCCAGCAGGTCGGTGGTGATGAGCGAGGTGCCGCGGTACGGCACCTGCGTAACGCTGAAACCGGCGCGGCGTTCGAGCGAGGCCACTGCGAGGTGGCCGCGACTGCCGATGCCGCCGGAACCCAGTATCAGTTCGCCGGGTTTCGCTTTCGCGGCGGCGATCAGATCGGCGAGGTTGCGATAGGGCGCCGCGGCGTGCACCACCAGGGCCATCGGTGAAGACGCGATGAGCGTAACCGGCGTGAAGTCCCTGACCGTGTCGTAGGGAAGATTTTTCTGCAGGCTGGGATTGGTCGCGTGGCTGTCGAATACGACGAGATAGTTGTAACCGTCGGGCGAGGATTTGGCGGCCATGGCGGTGCCCAGCACGCCATTGCCGCCGCCGCGATTGTCGATGATGACCTGCTGGCCAACCGCCGCCGACAGACGCTCGCCCAGGATGCGCGCGACCTGATCGGTCGATCCGCCGGCCGCGAACGGCACGATAAAGCGGAGCGGCTTCGCGGGCCAGTTCTGCGCAAGAGCGAACCATGGCCAGAGCAGCGCGCACGCGACGAGCACGCCGCAATTGTTTTTACGCATACGCCAATATCCGTGGGTGAGCGGCATCACAAGCTAAAATGTAGTCTAAACTGTTTGGCGCGGGTGTTGCCATAACATTGTTGAGTATCACCGAATGGGTGAAAAAACTTTTGCCAAGCCCGATAATGCCACCGCGGCCGGTGCTTGCACCGCCGGTAGCCCACCGCCCACTTTAAGCCGCGCTCACCTTTGACCTGGATTGAGGCATGACCGAAGAACGCTATCGCATTGCCGTCGATATCGGCGGCACATTCACCGACCTTGTAATCCTCAATGAGGATACCGGCCACATCCAGACACTGAAGGTTACGTCGACGCCGCGCGACCCGTCGGCGGCCGTGCTGGTCGGCGTGCGCCGCGCGCGCGACGAACTCGGCCTCGATCTCGCGCGCGTCAGCCAGTTCACGCACGCCAGCACGGTCGCGTCGAATACGGTGTTGCAGGGCGCCGGCGCGCGCACCGCCCTCCTGGTGACGGCGGGCTTTCGCGATCTCCTCGAAATTCAGCGCCACAAGCGCTACAGCCTGTTCGATCAGGCGTACCGCAAAATCCCGCCGCTGGTGCCGCGCCGCCTGTCGTTCGGCATCCCCGAGCGCATGGACGCGGCCGGCGCCGTCGTTACGCCGCTCGACGAGGCCGCGTTGCGGGCCGCGCTCACGACGCTGGCCGCCGAAAAAATAGAAGCGCTGGCAATCTGCTTTTTGTTCTCGTTCAGGAATGCGCGCCACGAGCAGCGCGCCGGCGAGATCGCCAGGCAAATGCTGCCGGACTGCTTCATTACGCTGTCGAGCGAAATTTATCCGCAGTATCGCGAATACGAACGCACGAGCACGACGGTCGTCAACGCGTGCCTTGGTCCGCGCGTGTCGACTTATCTCGAGCGCATGCAA
>JAYWDM010000453.1:0-3898 GCA_043779885.1 Betaproteobacteria bacterium
GTTTTGGCAGAGCGTAACACGATGCGCGTACTGCAACTAGGCGTCGTCGCAGTGATGCGGTATTCTTGCGGGCGATCGTTCCCGGGAGGACTGCAATGAAATTATCGACTGATTCATGCGGCGTCGGCAAACTGCCTGCGCCGGGCGCCGAACGGCGCAGTTTTCTGGCCGGTCTGGCGGCGTTCGGCGCGGGCGCGTTGCTGCCCGGTTGCGTTTCCAATTCGGCGGCGCCGGTGCTGGCGGGCGGCAAGCCGCATCGCATCGACATCCACCATCATCACATTCCGCCGGGTTACCTCGCGGCGATTCCGCGCCAGCGCGGCGGCGGCAAACCGCCGCAGTGGACGCCCGCCAGGTCGCTCGAGGACATGGACAGGAGCGGCATTGCGACCTCCATTACGTCGCTCATCCCCGATGGCGCGTGGTTTGGCGACGTTGCGCTCGCACGCCGGATCGCGCGCGACGCCAACGAGTACGCGGCGAAACTCGCGCGCGATTACCCGGGCCGCTACGGCGTGTTCGCCACGCTGGCGCTGCCCGACATCGAGGGCAGCCTGCGTGAAATCGAGTATGCGCTCGACGTGCTGAAGGCGGACGGCTTCGCGCTGATGACGAGCTTCGCCGACAAATACCCGGGAGACCCCGCGTTCTGGCCGGTGCTCGAAGAATTGAACCGGCGCCGCGCCGTGGTATATACGCATCCGCTCACGCCGAATTGCTGCGCGAATCCGATTGCGCAATGGCTGCCGAGTTCGGCGATCGAATATCCGGCCGACACCACGCGCATGATCGCGAGCCTGTTGTTCAGCGGCGCGGCGGCGCGCTTTCCGGACATCCAGTGGATACACTCGCACGGCGGCGGCGTGCTGCCCTTCGTGTACAGCCGGTTCACGCGCCAGGAGGCGGCGCTGAAGGAGCGCGCGGCCGTGCTGCCTAACGGCGTGCTGCATGAAGTCAGGAAATTCTATTACGACACCGCGCAGGCGAATCACCCCGGCGCGCTGGCGGCGCTGCTCAAACTCGCGCCGGTCTCGCAGGTAATGTTCGGCACGGATTTTCCGTTCCGGCCCGGCGCCGAAGTTGTCGACGGGCTTGCGCAGTACGGATTCGCGGCGGCGGAGCTGCAGGCCGTCGAACGCGGCAACGCATTGCGCCTGATGCCGCGGTGGAATGCGTAGCATGGCGATTTCGCGGCCGCGCAGGCAATGATGGCGCTGTGCGGTCGTAACTGTTAAGATTTTACCAACCCGCAATCGAGTGCCGGCGGGTCCAAACGCGGCGCAGTCCGCGGCCACCAGGGGGGTCTCATGAACTATCAAGTATGGATCGGCGCCGCAATTTTATGCGGCATGACCGCGGCGTCGGCGCAGACGCTCGATGAGCTGAAGAACGACGGCAGGAACACCGACAACGTGCTGACCTACGGCATGGGCTACCACCAGAACCGTTACAGCCCGCTCGCGCAGATCAACAAGGGCAATGTCAAGAAGCTCGTGCCGGTGTGGACGCTGTCGCTCGAAAACGAACTCGGCGAGCAGGCGCAGCCGCTCGTGCACAACGGGGTCATGTACGTCAGCAACGCTAAATGGACCGTCGCGATCGATGCGCTCTCCGGCCGGCAATTGTGGCGCACGGCGGTCGATTTCGATCCGGAAACGCCGCGCGTCGTGTGTTGCGGCGTATCGAACAAAGGCGTCGCGATCTACAACGGCAAGGTGTTTCGCACCACGCTGCATGCCTACGTTGTCGCGCTCGATCAGAAGACCGGCAAGGAAGTCTGGCGCCAGAAGGCGGCCGAATGGAAGGAAGGATACTCGCAGACCGTGGCGCCGCTCATTGCCAACGGCGTGCTCGTGACCGGGATCTCCGGGGCGGAGTTCGGCATACGCGGATTTCTTGACGGCTGGGATCCCGACACCGGCAAACACCTGTGGCGGCGCCACACGACCGCGGGCCCCGAAGACAAGGGCTACAACACGTGGGAGCCGCGTGAGGCTTATCTCCACGGCGGCGGCAGCACCTGGATCACCGGCTCGTACGATCCGGATCTCGATCTCATGTACTGGGGCACCGGCAATGCCGGCCCGTGGAACCCGGTCGTGCGCAAAGGCGACAACCTGTACGCCGCCTCCATCATCGCGGTACGGCCGAAGACCGGCGAAATCGTGTGGCATTACCAGGCGACGCCGAACGACGTCTACGACTGGGACGCGGTGTGGGAAGTCATCCTGGCCGATATCCGGGTTGACGGTCACCCGCGCAAAGTGGCGATGCAGATGAACCGCAACGGGTTTCTCTACGTCCTCGATCGCACCAACGGCCAGCTCATTTCCGCCAAGGCATTCGAGAAGGTGACTTGGGCGACGCATGTGGACATGGCCACCGGCCGGCCGGTCGAATCGGAAGACTCGAAAAAACTTCGCGCCGGCGGCACCATCGACATGTGGCCGAGCATCCGCGGCGGCAAGAACTGGCCGCACGCCGCGTTCAACCCGAACACCGGCCTCTTGTATGCCAACACCATCCACAGCTACTCGACCTATCGCTTTGCCGACCTCGCGCCGTACAAGCCCGGTTTTCGCTACCAGGGAATGGAAAACAAATATCCGCCGATCCAGCCGGGCGATGTGGTCGGCCACATCGAGGCCATCGATCCGCTGACTGCGATACCCAAGTGGCGCGTGCCATTGCACGACTATCAGGTTGCGTCGGCGCTGCTTGCCACCGGCGGCGGGCTGTTGTTCAACGGCCGCCACACCGGGGAATTTTTTGCGATGGACGCGGACACCGGCGCGACGCTGTGGGAGTTTCGCACCAGTTCCGGCGTCAACAGCATGCCGATCACGTGGACGCACAAAGGCAAGCAATATGTGACCGTGCTGTCGGGGCTCGGCGGGCTATACGGAAACACCAGCCGCCAACGGCTGCCGAACGTGCCGCTGGGCGGGTCCGTGTGGACATTTGCATTGTTTGACAACTGATCGTTCGCGCAAATGCGCGGCGCACCAGACGCGCGTCTGAGACCGGCTTGATTTTCGGGAGGAGCAATATGAACAAATTATTTCTGGGTGCGGTGCTGTATGCCGCTTGCAGCGCCGCTGCGCTCGCGCAAACGCAGCAGGATCTCGCGCGCGACGGCAACGGCGGCAGCACCGACAACGTGCTGACCTACGGCATGGGTTACCACCAGAACCGCTACAGCACGTTGAAAGAGATCAACAAGCAGACCGTGAAGCGGCTGGTGCCGGTGTGGAGCACTTCGCTCGGCAGCAATTACGGCGAGCAGGCGCAGCCGCTCGTCTACGACGGCGTCATGTTCGTGACCAATGCCGAAAATACGGTCGCCATCGACGTCGCCACGGGCAGGCAGCGCTGGCGCACGCCGGTCGACTGGGACCCGGCCACGCCGCGCGTGGTGTGCTGCGGCATTTCCAACAAGGGGCCGGCGGTCTATAACGGCAAGGTCTATCGCGGCACGCTCGACGCGCACATCGTGGCGCTCGACCAGAAAACCGGCAAGCAGGTGTGGAAGACGAAAATCGCCGAGTGGAAAGAGGGCTTCTCGATCACTTCGGCGCCGATGGTGGCCAACGGTGTATTGATCACCGGCATCTCGGGCGCCGAGTTCGGCGTCCGCGGTTTTCTCGATGGCCTCGATCCGGAAACCGGCACGCAGTTGTGGCGCCGTTACACCATCCCCGCGCCGGGCGAGAAGGGCAACGAAACGTGGCCCGCGGGCGACGCCTACCTGCGCGGCGGCGGCTCGACCTGGATCACCGGCTCGTACGATCCCGAACTCGATCTCGTCTATTGGGGTATCGGCAATGCGGCGCCGTGGGCGCCGGCCAGCCGGCCGGGCGACAATCTTTACACGGCATCGGTACTCGCGATCAGGCCC
>JAYWDM010000454.1:0-3896 GCA_043779885.1 Betaproteobacteria bacterium
CGTACCTCCTGTTCCGGAACCTCGCGCAATTCGAGCGGAATTTTGTTCGCGTTGGCGATCTCGATTACCACATCATAGGTAATGCCGGGCAGGATCAAATGGTTTTTCGGGGGCGCGAGCAGCACGCCGTTGCGCACGATGAACACGTTGCTGGCCGCGGCCTCGGTCAGGTAGCCGTCGCGGAACATCACAACTTCCGCCGCGCCGGCATCGACCGCCATTTGCTTCAAAAGGCAGTTGCCGAGCAGGGAAACCGATTTCAAGTCGCATTTCAGCCAGCGAAAGTCGGTCGCGGTAATGCAGGCCACGCCCTTTTCTATTTGATCGCGCGGCGGCGTCACCAGCGGATTGCTCATCATGAATACGGTGGGCTGCACATTTTTCGGAAACTCGTGCGCGCGTTTCGCGGCGCCGCGCGTGACCTGATAGTAAATCGATTGATCATCGCCGCCATTGCGCGCGATAAGCTCGTGGCTGAGCCTGGTCCACTCCGCATCGGGCAAAGGATTGGCGAGCCGGATGCCGTCCAGGCTGCGCTGCAGCCGCCGCAAATGTTCGGCGAGGCGGAACGGGTGGCGCGAGTAAACGGGCACCACCTCATACACGCCGTCGCCGAATATGAAGCCGCGGTCGAGCACCGGCACACGCGCTTCTTCAATCGGCATGAACTCGCCGTTCAGGTAGATCACGTCGGTCGTCATGGTTGCCTCACTTGAACAAGAGTCTGATCGAGTCCCAGCCGCGCCCGAGAATTCCCGCCAGCGCGACGTCTTCGAGCGCCACGACGGGAATCTCGGTATATGCCTTGCCGTCGACCGTGAGTTTCATCACGCCGATCTTCTGTCCGGCGGCAACCGGCGCCAACAGCGGCTGCTGGCTTTCGAGATTCGCTTTCAGCCTGTCGGCCTGCCCCTTGGGCAGGCTTACGTACAAGTCGTCAGGAAACCCTGCCTTAACGCTGTTGTTGGCGCCCTTCCATACGCGCAGGCTCGCGACCGCCTGGTTTTTCGCGTACAGCCTGACGCTATCATAAAACTGAAACCCGTAGTTGAGCAGCTTCTGGCTTTCCGCCGCGCGCGCCGACTCGGATGCGGTGCCGAGCACCACCGAAATCAGCCTGCGATCGCCGCGTTTGGCCGATGTGATCAGGCAGTAGCCGGCGTTTTCCGTATAACCCGTTTTCATGCCGTCAACGGTCGGGTCCGACCATAGCAGGCGGTTGCGGTTGGCCTGTGTGATGTTGTTGTAACGAAATTCCTTCATGCCGTAGAGCGGATGATATTCAGGAAAGTCGCGGATGATGGCCATCGTCAGCAGCGCGAGATCCTGTGCGGTGGAGTAATGCCGCGGATTCGGCAGCCCGGTCGAATTCACGAATTGCGTGTTCTGCATGCCCAGCCGCTGCGCCTCTTTGTTCATCAGTTGCGCAAAGTTGTCTTCGCTGCCGGCGATCAATTCGGCCAGTGCGATGCACGCGTCGTTGCCGGACTGCACTATCATGCCGCGCATCAATTCGTCGACGGTCACCGGTTTGCGCTGCTCGATGAACATGCGCGAACCCTCGGCTTTCGACGCGCGCTCCGACACCGGCACCACCTGCGCCGGCTGAATTTTCTTCTGTTTCAGCGCCGCGAACGTCAGGTACGCCGTCATCAGCTTGGTGAGCGAGGCGGGCTCAATGCGTTCATCGGCATTGTGGCCGGCGAGCGCGTGCTGACTGTGAAAGTCGAGCAGCAGAAACGAGCGGGCGGAAACCGCCGGCGCTGGCGGATGGGGCGATTGTGCAAACAGCGCGCTGCTGACGACGTTGCTGACGCCAATACAGAGCAGGAAAAGGTAGGTGCGCATGCGATCCGAAAGCGCCGATTATAGCAAAGCAAGGTTGCCTTGCCGGCGCCAACTTGCAATAATGTGCAACCTTGACATCGTCAATCTGCTGGAGAGTCCCGGGTATGAGCATGCTGTATAAAGTGGCGTCAGTGACCCTGCTGGCATGGCTCTGCATGCCGGTAGCGATGGCCGCCGAACCGGCAAGGACCCTGAATGCATGGGTGCGCGCGACCGTGCCGGGACAAAGCGTCGCCGGTGCTTATCTCGACATCACGGCCAGTGCGCCCGCCGCGCTGATCGCGGTCGAGAGCAGCGTCGCCCGCAAAGGCGAATTGCATATGATGAGCATGGACGGCGGCGTGATGAAAATGCGTCCGGCCGGCAAGATCGAATTACCCGCGAACCAGACGGTAAGCCTCAAGCCCGGCGGATATCACGTCATGCTGATGGACATCAAGCGCCAACTCAAAGCGGGCGAGCGTGTCCCTCTCAAGTTAACTCTGCAGGATCGGTACGGGGTCACGTCTACGCTGGATGTCGACGCCGAAGTGCGGGTTGCGGCGGAGGCAGCGCCGCACATGAAATAGCGACAGTCCCCGGACGCGACTATTGCGCGTCATCGCTGTCGACGTAACGGCGGGCCGCTGCCCGGATAAAGTCGAGCTGCCGGCGAAAGTTACGGCAGCCCGCGCATAACAGCAAATGCACCTTGAGGCCCAATCGCTCGGCAAGCCCGAGGTGGCGTTCGTGCGCTTCAGACAACAGCACGCTGATTTCTTTACACGTCCGCATGGGAAACTATTTTCTTGCGCCGCCAAACCATTTGAGTTCGAGACATTCACGCAGGGCGAGACGCGCGCGATGCAGCATTACCCACAGGTTAGTCGGCGTAATCGCGAGTTCCTGACAAATTTCCCCGGTGGTGAGTTCCATGACCTCGCGCAGCATGAATACGCGGGCCGTGCGCTCCGGCAGCAGGCGCGAGCACAGCTCGAAGATTTCCCAGAACCTGCGGTCGGCGAGCGCTTGCTCGGGGTTTCCCCAGTTCGCAGGCATCTGCTGCCAATGGCCGTCATTCCTGAAAGAGGCATCCACCACACCGGATTCCGCCTCGTCGTCGCCGGCGTGGAACGGTTGTTCGCGCGATCTGCGGCGAATCGCGTCGATGATCTTGTGCTTGAGTATGCCGGTGAGCCATGTCTTGATCGAAGATTTTCCCGCAAAGCGCGCGCGGCCCTCCAGAGCGGCCAGCAGGGTCTCCTGCACGACGTCCTGCGCTAGCTCCGGATCGCGCAATTGCAGCAGCGCGTAACGCAGCAGGTACGGGCGGTAGTGCTGCAAATCCTGGTCGCCGGGAGCATTCACGGATGGGCTTGAATTCGCGCGGAAAGCCGCAATCTACGACTTTTTTTGCCCGCTCACAAGCCGTTTCGCCGCGCGGGCGTCGCTCTTGAAATAAGGCGCGCAGCACCGATATATCAAGCGTAGGGCGCGAGCCCGAATCCAATAGGAGAACGATTATGGCAAACATTGCACGTTACAACACGCTCGATACCGCGCTTGACGACTTGATGCGCGGATTTTTCGTGCGACCCATGAACTACGAACCGGCGGCCGCCCCCACGCAACTGCGCGTGGACGTGACCGAAAACGAAGGCGGCTATGTAGTGCGCGCCGAGATTCCGGGCGTCAGGAAGGAAGACATTAACGTCGCGATCGACGGTAATCAGGTCGAAATCAGCGCCGAAGTGAAAAACGAAAAGGAAGTCAAGGAAGGCGAGAAGGTGCTGCGTGCGGAGCGCTATTTCGGCAAGGTCTACCGCGGATTCGCGCTCGGCCATGATATCGACGAAAGTGCGACCCATGCGCGATACGCCGACGGCGTACTCGAACTGAGTCTGGCAAAAAAAGCGTCGAACAAAGCCAGGCGCATCAGCGTCCAGTAACGCCCGTCCTGACGGGATCCCGGGCGGCGGGCCGCACAGCCTGCCGCCTTTTTTATTGCCGCCGGTCGTGTAGAATAGTCAGTGTTTACTCCTGCTCTTATGCACACATGGCCCTGACCG
>JAYWDM010000455.1:0-10828 GCA_043779885.1 Betaproteobacteria bacterium
CGCGCAGTCGGAGCAATTCTCGCACGGCAATCTGGCCGGCCGGATAATCGCCGCCACCGCAATGTATCATCAGACGAAGCTGGTACGCCCCGATGCCAATATCAGAAAACTCAAGGCCATCACGGTGGTCAGGTAACCCGTGCGCACCAAAACCGGCCGGTAGCGCAGGCGACCCGTTTGCATTCGTTCCCAAAGCAGGCGAGTCGCCTGCGCTACAATTGGATCCCGCTCGGCTTAGTGGCATGTGGCCGGCATAACCGACCCTATTGACCCTATATACTTTCCCACCGTGCCATGCCATTCAATCGTCTTTCCGCGGATAAACCTTGCCCGTGAGTGATTCAACCGATCAAGGTCCGTTGTCGAAGCTGCATGTTCTCGAACTCGGATCGACGATCGCGGGCCCGTTCTGCGGGCGGCTTCTCGCCGACTTCGGCGCGAACGTGATCAAAGTGGAAGATCTCGCCGGAGATACCCTGAGAACGATCGGCAAGATGTTTCGCGGGACGTCGCTCTACGCGGCGAGTCTTTTCCGGAACAAGTCGACGATATGCATAGACCTGCGTAAACCCGAGGGGCAGGCGCTCGTCAAGAAACTTGCCGCCAGGTGCGATATCGTCATCGAGAATTTTCGGCCTGGCGCGCTCGAAAGCTGGGGCCTCGGTTATGAAGACCTCAAGGCAGTGAACGCGGGCCTTGTCATGGTGAGAATCAGCGGGTTCGGACAAACCGGACCGTACAGCCGGCGACCGGGGTACGGCGTAATCGGCGAGGCCGTGAGTGGATTGCGCTACATAAACGGCGATCCCGATCGGCCTCCGGCGCGAATGGCGACGGCGCTTACCGATTACATTACCGGCTTATATGCAGCCTTCGGGGCGCTGGTTGCGCTGGTGAACCGGCAATTTACCGGGCGCGGGCAATGCGTGGATGCGGCACTGTCGGAATGCGCTTTCAGTTTCATGGAACCCTTTGTTCCCGCGTTTGAAAAGCTTGGGGTTGTCGCGCAGCGGGCGGGGTCCCGTCTGGCCGATGCAACACCTAACAACCTGTACGCGACCAGGGATCAGGATTTTATTCACATCGCCGCATTCAGCGATCCGGTCTTCACCAGACTCTGCGAGGTCATGGAACAACCGGGTTTGTCCGCAGACGAACGGTTCAAATCAGCGCGTGTCCGCAACGACCACGCCGACGAAATCGACGAGATTATCTCCCGGTGGACCGGCGAACATCGGCTCGGGGAATTGGAAGAGCTGTTGTTGGGCGCGGGGGTGCCCGCGACGAGAATTTTCAGCATCGCCGACATATTCAAGGACGCCCACTACAGTGCCAGGGAGATGCTGGTTCCTACGCCGGATGACGACCTGGGCACGATCACGCTCGCGGGACCGGTGCCAAAGCTATCCGATTCTCCGGGAAAGTTAAGGCATACCGGACACAAGGTCGGCCAGGACACGCGCACTGTGCTCAAAGAAATGCTCGGTCTTTCCGCGCCAGAGATCGAGCGGTTAACGACAAGCGGAATTGTCCGCTGATGCGCAAGGGCCACTGGCCGGAACACCAATATCCGACAGGACTTCCCGTGAAAATCGCTCCCCGCTTTGTTGCGCTCCTTGCCCTCTCGATCATCCTGGGACCCGCGTACGCCCAGCCCTATCCGTCACGCGCCATTCGCTTCGTTGTTCCATACCCGGCAGGAGGCACGACGGACATTTTGTCCAGGCTCATCGGCATCAAGTTATCCGAATCGTGGGGGCAGCCCGTAATAATCGACAACCGGCCTGGCGCCGCATCAATTATCGGCTCGGAAATAGTCGCTACATCTTCGCCCGATGGGCACACGATCGGCATGTTTCTGACGCCGCACGCCGTGAATCCGTTCGTGATGGCCAAACTGCCGTACGATACGTTAAAAGATTTCTCTCCGGTCGCCCTGGTCGCCGTGGTTCCCGGCTTGATGGTCACCAATCCGACGGTGGCGGCAACCAATCTATCCGAGTTGATTGTACTCGCCAGGTCAAAGCCGGGGCAGTTTAACTATGCTTCTCCAGGTCCTCTAACGTCCGGCCATCTGTCGATGGAACTGCTGAAGAGCATGGCCGGTGTAAACATCACGCACATTCCTTACAAAGGAGGCGCCGCTGCGTTGGCGGCCACCATAGGCAATCAGGTGCAGTTCCTGATTTCCGGCCCACCCAATGTGCTGCCGCATATCAAGACCAGGCGGCTTAGAGCAATTGCCCTCACGACGGCGCAGCGATTGGCGGAGTTGCCCGAGATACCGACCATTGCAGAACAAGGTTTCCCGGGATACGACACTTACGAGTGGTATGGCATTTTCGCTCCAGGGAAAACTCCCCGGTCGACGGTCGAGAAGTTGAACGTGGAAGTCAACCGCATCATTGATCTGCCGGATATTCACGCGAGAATGCAGGAGCAGGGCGCGCTGCAAAGGAAAACATCACCAGAAGAATTTTCCCGGTTTGTGCGCAATGAAATGGACAAATGGGGCAACCTGGCAAAGAAGATCGGCCTGAAGCCGGACTGATCGACAACCCGTGAACGAGAAAGCATTTGTTACCGGAGAGAGAACAACGATGAGCGAGAACAGCATTATCTATAAGGTCAGCGAGCGGGTAGCGACCATCTCGCTGAACCGTCCGCAGTTCAAGAACGCGCTGAATCAGGAAGCATTGAATGCCCTGGTCCAGAGTATCGATGATGCGCGCTCTGACGACGCCGTTTGGCTGTTGATGATAAAAGCCAATGGCACGGATTTTTGCGTAGGCCAGGACGTCAAAGAACTTTCCGAGAAAGGGAACAAGGGCGATTATTTCGAGCCGGTCTTCGCAGCGCTGAAATCAATATACAAGCCCGTCGTTTGCGCCGTACGGGGTCTATGCCTTGCCGGCGGCGCTGGAATTGCCATGGGCTCCGACGTACGCGTGTTGTCCAAAACCGCCCGCTTCGGGTGGCCTCACGCGAAAATCGGACTGTGTTCCATCGGGGGCCCGTCAACATTGGCGCGAGCTATCCCGGTAAATCTCGCCCTGGAGTATATGTTTACAGGCGACTTTCTCGATGCGGAACGGGCGCTGCAACTCGGCATCGCAAATCACGTCGTGACGGACGACGCGCTCGAAGATGCGGCTCTGCAGGTTGGCCAGAAGATTCTCCGGAACGCTCCGTTGTCGATCAGAGCGCTGAAAGAGGCGACTCTGAAGACACTTGATCTTCCGTATGGCGAAGCACTCAAATACGCACACACGGTACTCGACAAGCTGATGGAGTCCCGGGATGCGCGGGAAGGCATGCGTGCGTTTGTTGAAAAGCGACCGCCGGTCTGGGAGGCCCGGTGAGCGCGCGGCTTTTCTGAAACCGACGCGAAACAAAGACATCAAGACCGCGGCGCGCGGCGACATCGCCCCGTAACTTTCCCCCTCGCTACTCCTGCTTGATGTTCCCTTCCTTCAGGACTTTCGCCCACTTGTCGAATTCGGCAAAAACTTCCGCGCGCATCGCCTCGGGCGTGCCGCCGCTGACTTCAATGCCGATGGCCGCGAGCCTCGCCTTCAGATCGGGCTGTTCAAGCACCGCGATCGCCTCGCGATTGAGGCGCGCGACGATTTCTTTTGGCGTGTGGGCCGGCGCGAACAGCGCGTAGTCCGTGTTCGACTGAAATCCGGGCACACCGGCTTCGATCATGGTCGGCACGTCCGGCAATTGCGCCGAGCGCTTGAGGCCCGCGACGGCGAGCGCGCGCAGACGGCCCGATTTGATATGAGGCAGATGCGCCGGCATACTGTCGAGTGCCATAGACACTCGCCCTTCGATCAGGTCGGGCAGCAGCAGCGCAGTGCCTTTGTACGGCACGTGCACGATATCGACGCCCGCCCTCTGCTTGAACATCTCGCCGGTGAGATGAATATTCGAGCCGGTGCCTGAAGAAGCGAAAGTCAGTTGCCCCGGCTTCGCCTTGGCCAATGCGATCAACTCCTTGACCGACGTGACGCCAAGGCTGGGCGGCACGACCAGGACGATGGTGCCGTAACCGATCTTGCTGATAAAGGCGAGATCGCGGCGCATGTCGTAGGTTTTGCGATAGTAAATCTGCGCGATCAATGCCGCACCGATCGGCCCGATCAGCAGGGTGTAACCATCGGGCGCGCTTTTCGTCGCGAGCTCGGTGCCGATCGTCGTGCCGGCGCCGGGCCTGTTATCGACCACCAACGACTGGCCAAGGCGCGCACTGAGTCTCTCGCTGACCGCCCGCGCGACAATATCGACCCCGCCGCCGGGCGGAAAAGCCGCGATGACCCGAATGGGCTTGGTCGGATACTGCGCATCAGCCGGCGAAGCCGCCATGACGCTACCGGACATGGCCAGCAGCGCGACGCCGATCGCGGTGGTGAGTTCGCGCATGTGGGGTTCTCCTTGCAGATAAATAAGATGTGGGATTTTGTTTATTTTATCCCGCGGGGAACCGGGCGCTGGTAACTTTCTCTTGCGCGGCCAAGAGAAAGTTACCAAAGAGAAAGCCGCCCCGGTGAGCTGCCACTTCGTGGTGTCCCTGTGTTACTCGACGAGCCGGGCGGCTGCGGAACTCGCTCTCGAAATGAATGAACACGCGGAACGCGCGAGAGATCAGACAGTCCTCCCCGAATTCCCCGGCCCGCCTGTGTTACTCGGCGGCTCACAAGGGGTCCTAAACGCAAATGGTGGCGTGGAATGATCCGGCAGTGATTATTGCGAGACGGGATTTTAGTCGGACTCAGTTACCAACTACCGTGCTAGGCAAAAGGCAAGACCTGAGCTGTCCCCGATTATTCCCGATTACTAATTCTCAGCCTCGCCGGACGGAGCCGCTGTGCTCATTTTTCGTAACGATGTAGCATATGCTCGGCCTTCGGAGATCATCATGTCATAGGTCTTCAATAATAGTCTCCCACTCTCAGCCCGCTTAAACTGAAACCGAGTCTTGGCAGTCTCGCCAATATGCGTGTCCCGCCCGATTACAACTTCACCCGTAGGTTTGTAGAGCGACGGCATGCCGTCTTCGTTCCTTACAGTATTCAAGTTCTGGTCGATGTAGCGAAGCCAGTCAGCGACATGGGGCCATCCCACCCGAAAAAATTGCAGATGGCCCCAATAATGCCCCCACTTTGGGTCGGATTACAATATCTCTGATTGGGCTACTCCGGACAATAAAAAGTCCGGAAGCCTTGTTTTCACTTAGCTTTCCGGACCTCTTTGGACTACTTAGAGCTTACTTGGAACAATGAAATGGTGGTGATGGGTGGAATTGAACCACCGACCTTGGCGTTATGAGTGCCACGCTCTAACCGACTGAGCTACATCACCAAAAGTGTGGATTTTCGTTGCCCATGGCGGGACAGTCAATCACCGCTTGCGCCAGGACGTCGTAGTGGAGGCGCCGGAGTCTAAATTTCGACCTCTGCTTTGTCAAGAAACGACAGCGGCAAGTCGCCGCCGAATTTACCCGTTCATCGCCGGGCAATGACCGCCGGGCGGGGTATTTTGCGGTCTCGGGTGGGCCCTATTACACTGCGGGTGGTTGTCTTGTGATGATGATGGGCGGGCATGGATTTTGACGTAATCGTGGTGGGCGGCGGGCTGGTTGGTGCGAGCCTGGCATTGGCGCTCAGGGCCGCCGGACTGCACCTGGCGGTGCTCGACACGCAGCGGCCGCGGACGGTCGCGGAACCAGCAGACTGGGACAGCCGCGTATACGCGATCAGCCCCGGCAGCGCGGCGTTTCTGGATGCGTGCGGCGCATGGGGCGGGATCGATCAGGCGCGCGTGTGCCAGGTCGAAGACATGCACGTTGTCGGCGATGATTTATTGTCCACGATAGATTTCAGCGCGTACACGGCGGGCCTGCGCGAATTGGCGATTATCGTCGAAAACCGCGAGTTGCAACGCGTGTTATGGGATCAGCTCGAACGCGCGCCCGCCGTGGAAATGATCGTGCCCGCGGTGTGCCGGGAATTGACGTTCAGTCAGGACGCGGCGCAATTATTGCTCGCCGACGGGCGCACGCTGCGTGCGCGGCTGGTCGTTGCCGCCGACGGGGCGGACTCCTGGGTGCGCGGGCAGGCCGCCATTGAAGTTGAAACGCGCGCCTACCGTCAGACCGCGGTGGTGGCCAATTTTTCGACTGCGCGGCCGCATCATGGCGTCGCGTCCCAGTGGTTCCGGCGCGATGGGGTGCTTGCGCTTTTGCCGCTTCCGGGCGCGCGATTGTCGATGGTGTGGTCAACCACCGATGAGCATGCTGCACAGTTGCTCGCGCTGACCCGTGACGAACTCGCCGCCGAAGTCGCCACTGCGGCGCACGGCACGGGCGGCGACTTGCAGGTGATCACGCCCGCGGCGGCGTTTCCATTACGCCTGCAGCGCGTGCGGCGGCTGGTGATGCCGCGTCTTGCCCTCGTCGGGGACGCCGCGCATAATGTGCACCCGCTTGCCGGCCAGGGCGTAAATCTCGGTTTTCGTGATGCCCGCGAACTGGCGCAGGTTCTGCTGCAACGCGGCGCCCAGTCCGATTGCGGGGACTTTCACTTGCTGCGCCGTTATGAGCGTGCCCGGCGGGAGGACATTGCGACCATGCGGCTTGCCACCGACACTCTGCAAAGGTTGTTTAACAACGGTGACGAACGGCTGGGGAAACTGCGTAATCTGGGCCTGCGGCTCGTCAATCGTCAGCCGCAACTGAAGAACTTTTTTATACGGCACGCAGTCGGATAGGGTGCCGAAGCAACTTTATCTCCCGTTATCAAGGATCATCATGCAAAGAGCTATCGCAATAATCACTTTTCTCGGCCTGGTGTGCGCCAGCGCCGTTGCCGTCGCCGATGAAACAACAGTCAAGGCGGCATTTCAAAAAAGATATCCGGACATCGTGGTGGAAGGCGTGAACAAAACACCGCTGCCGGGTATTTACGAAGTGTTCGCCAATGGGGACCTGATCTATACCGACGAGAAGGCCGCCTATCTCTTCATCGGCGCCAACCTGATTGATGCGGAAAAAAAGTCGAGTCTTTCCGAACAGCGCATGAACCAGCTGACGGCGATCAAGTTCGACCAGTTGCCGCTTAATCTCGCGTTCAAGAAGGTCAAGGGAAAAGGCACGCGCAAGCTGGCTTATTTCGGCGACCCGAATTGCGGCTATTGCAAGAAATTCGAGCACGACCTTGCGAAGATCAACGACGTCACGATCTATGTGTTTGTCTACCCGGTGCTGGGACCTGATTCCACGGAGAAAGCGAAATCGATATGGTGTTCGAAAGACCGCGTCAAGGCGTGGGACGACCAGTTGCTTAACAACATTGCACCGACGGCCGCCGGCACCTGCGACACCAGCGCGATCGACAAAACCGTCGCGTTCGGCAAGCAGAAGGGCATCAAAGGGACGCCGACGTTGTTTTTTGTCGACGGTCAGCGCGTACCGGGCGCGATCCCGGTCGAGATGATCGAGCAACGACTGGTCGCTGCCACCGCGGCCAAATAGCGGCTGCAATGGTGATTTACCCGCACGCCGGCGCGGTTGCCATGCGGATGGAAGCGACAGGTATGGCTGACTATCCGGCCATACTGGGTGCAATTGCAAAGCATATGCCGCCGCGGCTGTTGCTGGCGTGTGCGTCGTCGTTGCTGCTGCACGTGGCGCTGATCGCCGGCCTTCCGGTGAATCCGACCGGCGGTCTGCCCACGGTCATTTCCGTGATCACGGCACACCTCGAACCTGCTGCACCAGCGTCTTCGGACGGCGCGCCTGTAGGCGTGGAGGGCGAGACTGCGGCAGAGCGTATGGCGCTGGTTCCAGCGGTTCCCGCCGCGGCAGCAGTCGCCGGCAGCGCGCCCGCATCAACAATCGCCAAAGCCGAAAGCCGGCCTGAATCGCAACGGGCGCTTGAGCCCGCAACATCGCCCAGCGCCGGAATCGAGGTGCCGCTAATCCGGGACCCGACTTATTATCCGGCCAAACAACTCGATGTTTATCCGCAACCGCTGACGCCGATCCGGCTCGACTATCCGGACGCAGCCACCAAAGCGCGCGTCGACGGGCGCGTGACAATCCTGTTGTTGATCGACGAATTCGGCGTCGTCAACGATGTGTCGGTTGCCGACGCCAATCCGGAAGGCTATTTTGAAGAGGCCGCCATGGCGGTGTTTCGAGCGGCGCGGTTTTCGCCTGCGCAAAAACAGGGACATCCCGTGAAAAGCCGCGTCACGCTGCAGGTCAAATACCTCTACGGCGACAGCGCGGGCGCCACGCGCTGATTCGCGTCAGTTGCCGGCGGGCGGCGGATAACCGATGGGCAGCATTACCCACATTTTTCCGCTTTGACGCATGCGGCCCGCGAGTGACGCCGCTTCCTCGCCAAAACCCCAGAAAAAATCAGCGCGGACCGCGCCGCGGATTGCGCCGCCGGTGTCCTGCGCCAGCATCAGCTGATTAAGCGGCTGGCGCGAATTCGGCATGGTCGTCGCCAGGAACACGGGAGCGCCGAGCGGAATGTAGCGTGGGTCGACCGCGATGCTGCGACGCGCGGTCAGCGGCACGCCCAGCGCACCCAATGGCCCCGGCAGGTTGGGCGGCATTTCGCGGAAGAATACATAGCTTGCGTTGTAATTGAGCAGATCCCGCAGCTTGTCGGGGTTCTGTTTCGCCCACGACTTGATGCCCTGCATGGACGCTTTTTCGATCGGCAGGTCGCCGCGTTCCACCAGCAGCCTGCCGATGGAGCGGTAGGCATGGCCGTTCTGGTCGGCGTAACCGATCGCGACCGTTTCGCCGCTGTCCAGCTTGACGCGGCCGGAGCCCTGGATTTGCAGGAAAAACAGTTCCACGGCATCCTCAACCCACAGAATTTCCTTGCCGGCCACCGGCGCCGCGCCGTTTTCAATCTGCGCCCGGTTGAAATACGGCACCACGCGTTTACCCTCGACGCGGCCGCGCAGCCGCATGTTCTTCAGTTCGGGATATAGTTCGGCGAGATCGATCACCAGCAGATCGTCGGGTGCGCCATAGAGCGGAAAGCGATAACGCGTGCTGCGCGTGCGGCTGCCGTGGAGCAGCGGTTCATAGTAGCCGGTGACGAGCCCGCTGTCGCTGCCGTCGGGATTCATGACCTGATAAGGCGTGAAACCGGTTTCGAAAAAGCGATAAAGCGTTTCGCGCGATGGCTCGCCGAGCGCCGCCGCGACACTGCATACGGATTGCCACGCCGGCTGGCTGTTCAGCGCGCGGCAACCCGTGATAAACGCACTCCATGCAAGTTGCGGATTGTCGTCGCGCCAGCCGGGAACCGCGTCCCAGGTCGTTGCTCGCAATGGGCTGAATGGAGCCGGCGGTTTGGCCAGTGGCGCCTCGACGGCGGGCGCGGGCGCAACGGGAACGGGAATGGGTGCAGGCGCGGGCGCCGGAACCGGCATCGGCGCGGTGGGAGGCTTGGCCGGGAGCAGCGATTCGCAAGCCGCAAGCGCAGCCAGCGCGATCAGGGCGAGGCAGCGGAGTATGATGGGCGTGACGCGGAGCACGATGCGCCGCAGTATATAACACCGATAGTCAGACGAAAGTACGCGCATGTTCTGGTTGCTGCTCGAAGCGGGCGTCGCGCTCGCGATCCTGCTCTTTATTGTCTGGTGGACGTGGCCACGCCCTGCGCAGCCACCCGACGAGCACAGGCCGCAACCCGGCAAGGATGACTCTTAACGGGACTTCGCGAGCTCGATGCCGCGGCTGCGCACGTCCGCAACCGCCAGGTCGCAGAGCGGTGCAAGCCGGGAATAACTGGCACGCAGCGACGTCCTGTTCAGCAGCGCATGATCAGGAATTGAACGAACCGGCAAGGGAGGGCGGCGGAGACCTGCCGCTCAAACCTCTGCGCCTGACATCGCCGCTCTCAGTGCAGCACCCGCGGCACGGACAGGGTAAATTCCGGAATCGGCGCATCGAACTGTAACCCGTCCTCCGCCACCATCTGGTAGGTGCCGCGCATGGTGCCTACCGGTGTTGCGATTGCGGTACCGCTCGTGTATTCAAAACTCTCATCCGGCCTGAGCCTGGGCTGCTCGCCCACGACGCCGAGGCCGCGCACTTCCTGCAGCTGGTTGTTGGCGTCGGTGATTATCCAGTGCCGGCTGATCAGTTGCGCCGTCACGTTGCCGGTGTTCCTGATGGTGATCGTATAGGAAAACACATAACGGCCGCTCTGCGCATCCGATTGCTCCGCTATGTAAGCGATGCGGGTTGTTACCGAGACTTCATATTTTTTTTCAGTGGCCATGGCGAGCGGGGGGACGGATGCGGTCGGGCGCTCATTGCACACTATTTCGACCGGCTTAGCAACCGCAAAACCGCGCGCGCGCCGGCGCTATCGGAAAAGCGCCAATACCGGGTAGAATCCGCGCATGTTCCGCATCGCCGCTAGCATCCTGTCGGCCGATTTCTGGCGCCTTGGCGAAGAAATAACAAGTGTCGTCGCCGCCGGCGCGGATCTCATTCATTTCGACGTGATGGACAATCACTATGTGCCCAATCTGACGATCGGTCCGCTGGTGTGCAAATCGCTGCGGGGGCGTACTTCCGCGTCGATCGACGTGCACCTCATGGTAAAACCCGTCGACCGCATCATCCCTGATTTCGCCGCGGCGGGCGCCGACATCATTTCGTTTCATCCCGAGGCGTCGGAACATGTCGACCGCACCATCGCGCTTATCAGGGAGTCCGGGTGCAGGGCGGGCCTCGTGTTCAACCCGGCGACGCCGCTCGATTACCTCGATTACGTGATGGACAAGC
>JAYWDM010000456.1:0-3882 GCA_043779885.1 Betaproteobacteria bacterium
CAACTTGTTGCCCACGCCGAGAGAACTAACGTGCATTCCGCCATCGACGAGCCTAAACTTCGAAAATCACAATCACTTTGTTACGGTTGTTATCCGCTACCTTTGCAGCGTGGGCAACAAGTTGCCCACCCTACCCGGCTGAGAGTCGATGAACGCACACATGATTATTGAAGCTGAACGACTTACGCTCCGAAAAGCGGCGGCTGGCCTTCTTCGTGTTATGGCGAAGAAATACCCTGACGCGATGGTTCGACTTCGGCATCCGCGCATTGCCAAAGCCGAGTATTGCAATGGCCTCTACATCGACATCGGTCATATCTATCACGGCGACAGCTTTCTGATTTCCGTCTCGGTTGATAGCTTCGCACAGCGATTGACGCCAACGATTTGGGTCGGCGCGTGCTTTGAGACAACGCCTCAGCTACGCGCAGTCACGCATCGACTCAATCGACAATTGTGGTGCCCGAGGGTCCTGTCGAGTCGTGACTGGAAGTGGATCGGTGAGGAACTCTGCATGCGATCAGCCCTTCCGGACCAAGACCTGGGACGGCCATTGATCGAAGCATATGACGAAGGTCAGAAGTTCGTCGGAATGTATTTTAATTGGAAATCGAAACGCCCTCTCCTGGGACTCCGGCTGATCATTCGTCGCAGCGCGCAGTTCTTGGCAGAAATGGCGGATGCGCTTATGCAATTGTCGGCGAAGCACACGGACGATGACTTGCCTGTGGAGGTACGTAAGGTGCGTGTCAGCACCACCGCAGTGCGGAGAAATCGCCGTCAAGCCGAACTACGAAAGAAGCGCGACGGCTACCGCTGTCGGATTTGTGGCCTCCTCCCAAGCGACCGTTACGGAGTCGAGGGTCATGCCTGCCTTCAGGTTCATCACATCGAGGCTATTCATACGGGTCGTAAGACCAGTTACTCCCTAGCCGACTTGATTACCGTATGCGCCAATTGTCACGCCGTGCTCGGACGACTTGACCAGGACCACCGTGGCCTTGTGGAACTTCGCCGCCGCTTTCGGTTTCGTACTGGGTAATGAGATAAAACTACAGTAGATTCGTCACTCGCAAACTCTGCAAACTCGGGTCGGACCAGCGCGATGCATTGATCTGACGAGTTTAGCGATGCGAAATGGGGCGATATTCATGCCTAGCGGGTCGGTTTCCGTAGCAAAACGTGTGATCTAAAGCGGCGAGCAATACTTCAACGAACCGCCCGCAGCAGTTGTGTTCAAAAAATGAATCTGGGAGTCTAAAACCCCATGCACGACTACGATCATCAAACCGGCCGCATCCTGAGCCGGCGCGAAGCGCTGGCGCTGCTCGGCACTGCCGGGGCCGCGATGCTCGCCGGCCGCTCGACATGGTCCTGCGCCGCGGAGCCTGCGCTCTCCTGCGTCGCGAGCCCCGAGCAGACTGAAGGTCCGTATTTCGTCGACGAGCGCCTCAACCGTTCGGACATCCGCGCCGATCCCGCGGACGGGTCCGCGCGAGAGGGCGTGCCGCTGACGTTGAGGCTCGTTATCTCCTCGGTCGCCGGCGGCAGGTGCGCAGCGCTGGCGGGGGCGACCGTCGATCTCTGGCACTGCGATGCAGCCGGCGTTTATTCGGACGCGCGCGATCCGGGCTTCAATACGGTCGGGAAAAAATTCCTGCGCGGCTACCAGGTAACCGATGCTGACGGTGGGGTGCGGTTCACGACTGTCTATCCCGGCTGGTACGATGGCCGCACGGTCCACATGCACTTCAAGGTGCGCGGGCCTGCCGGAGCCCGGCGCGGCTACGACTTCACGTCCCAGCTTTATTTCGACGACGCATTGACGGACCGCGTATACGCCCGCAGTCCCTATGCCCGCAGGGGACGGCGCACGGTGCGCAACGGCGGCGACGGCCTTTTTCGCGATGGCGGCAACCGCATGATCCTGCCGGTAGTCGGGAGCGACGCGGGCTGCGCGGCGAGCTTCAGCGTCGGGTTGAGGCTCGCGTAGTCCTTTGTTACAGTAGGGCGGAAAAGTGCAGCGCCTTCCGCCGTAACCCGACGTCAATTCCGAACTCTATCCGGCTAACCGCAGCGGCGCCGCATGAGTTGAATCAAGCGATGCTAAGTGACCGGAATGAACACGCACGCGGCGGAAGGCTCTGCGCTTTTCCGCCCTACAGAATAATGCTCTGTCACTGATTGCTTGCTGCACGCCCACAGAAATGTCTGAAAAATCCGTGATAAAAATATTTCTTTCCTGCCAGCGCGTCGCTGCGTACACTGGCAGCCTTCCCACTACGGACAGACCACCGGGTGATCAAGAGTATTCATGCCGGCATGCGCATGTTGCCGGCTGCGGCATACGGTATTTTTTTGGCCACGGTGGCGGCGCCTGCCTGCGTCACCGCACAAGCTTACCCATCCCGCCCGTTGCGTTTTATTGTTCCATTTCCTCCAGGCGGCAGCACCGACATCTACGCCCGCATCATCGGGCCGCGGCTGGCGGATGCGCTGCGCCAGCAGGTAGTAATCGACAACCGGCCCGGCGCCGGGGGAGCGCTGGGCGCCGATCTCGCGGCAAAGGCTGCGCCCGACGGCTACACGATCTGGCTGGGGCAAACCAACAACCTCGCGATCGGCCCGGCAATGCGACTGAAGAACGCCTACGACCCGGTGCGCGATTTCTCGCCGCTTACGCTGCTCATGAGAGCGCCGCAGGTGATGGTGGTCAACGCGGGCTCGCCGATCACCTCGATCAAAGACCTGATTGCCGCGGCGAAAAGCAAACCGGGAACGCTCACGTTTGCGTCGGCGGGCATCGGCAGTTCGGGACACATCTGCGGCGAACTCTTCAATCAGTCAGCCGGCATTCACATCACGCACGTGCCCTATAAGGGCGCCTCGCCCGCGATGATCGACCTGCGCGGTGGACGCGTTACCTACCTCGCAACGTCGCTGGCATCGGCGGCCCAGTCCGTGAAAGACGGCAAGATCAAGGCGATCGCGACCACCGGCTTGCAACGCGCGCGCCTCATGCCGGAAGTACCCACGGTGACCGAATCGGGAGTGCCCGGATTCGAGGTGGATTCGTGGCACGGTATGCTGGCGCCCGCGAAAGTGCCGCGCGAAATTATCGCCCGGCTCAATCGCGAAATCGTGGCGATACTGGCTACGCCCGGCGTCAGGGACGCACTGCTTGCCGAAGGCGGCGAAATAACAACGGGCACGCCGGAAGAGTTCGCTGCTTTCCTGCGCGACGAAGTTTCGAAGTGGGCAAAAGTCGTGAAACAGGCCGGTATAACGGCGGAGTAGCGTCCTCGCCGGCGCCGCTTGACAATACGGTAGAGGAGAGACAATGAGTGCAAAGGTCGTGTTATACAGCGCCGTCGGCGAGGAGTTGACCCACTACGACGTAGATGTCGAACAGGCAACCCTCGTCAGGCTCAAGACCATCAAGGTGCCCGCCGTCGTCCAGTACGCGTGGCCGCATCCTTCGCGGCGCACCCTTTATGTGGCGACGAGCAACCGTGGCGTGGGCATGAAGGCGGACTTCAATCATGTCAGCGCTTTTCGCATCGACCCGGCCAGCGGCGCGCTGACGCCACATGGCGAACCCGTTGCGTTGCGCTCGCGCGCGGTGCACCTATGCGTAACTCCCGACGGGTCATGCCTGCTGAGCGGCCACAACCTGCCGCACGCGGGCATTACGGTCCACCGGATCAACGCCGACGGCGCCATCGGGCCCGAGGTCATGCAGCCGGAAGGGCTCGCGTTCGGCATCTACCCGCATCAGGTGATGGCCGCGCCATCCACCGGCACGGTCATGCTGATCGACCGCGGCAACGATGCTGCAAAAGGCAGGCCCGAGGATCCGGGTGCGCTGCGGTTGTTCCGCAT
>JAYWDM010000457.1:0-3878 GCA_043779885.1 Betaproteobacteria bacterium
CGGCGTGGACAAGGAGCCCGCGGTGCGGCTCTTTCTGATGGGCGGCGGCTCAGGGCGCAGCAACGCCGACGGACGGCTCGACCACGGCGGACGCTGGATCGCCGGCGCCGACTGGCCGCTGCCTGAAGTCGAATTCACGCGCTTCTACCTGCATGCCGACGGCAGGCTCGATCCCGCCAGTCCGGCGGCGAACGCAGCACCCCTGGCCTATGATTTCGATCCCGCCGATCCGGTGCCGACCATGGGCGGGCCGCTGACTTCCGGAGCGCCGGTGTTCGCCGGCGGCGCATTCAATCAATGCGAGGACGAACGATTTTTCGGCGTACGCCACCCGGGCCTGCCGCTGGCCGCGCGGCGCGACGTGCTGGTGTTCGAGACGGCGCCGCTCGCGGCGGACACCGCGGTGATCGGTCCCATCGTCGTGCGCCTTTTTGTCGCATCGAACTGCGTCGATACGGATTTCACGGCCAAGCTGATCGACGTGCATCCGCCGAACGCGGATTATCCGCGCGGCTTCGCGATGAACCTGTGCGACGGCATACTGCGCTGCCGTTATCGCAACTCATGGGAAAAGCCGGCGCTGATGACGCCGGGCGAAGCGTACGAAATCGTCATCGAGCCATTCGCAACCTGCAATCTTTTCAAGGTTGGTCACCGCATCCGGCTCGACATCTCGTCGAGCAATTTCCCGCGCTACGATGTGAACTCGAATACCGGCGAGCCGGAGGGCCGCGCGACGTTGCGGCGCGTTGCGACCAATAGCGTGTACGTCGACCGCCAGCGCGCGTCGCACGTCGTGCTGCCGGTCGTGCCGCTGACGGCGTTAACGCTGCTTTGATCCCAAAAACGGCAGTTCAGTTGCCGCCGAACGCCGAAAAGTTCAACGGCAAAATTCATTGAGCCGCAGATAAACGCAGATAAACGCAGATGGAAAAGCAAAAACCGGTAATTGTCGGGATCAAGTGCTTAATTCAAGCGCAATACGCATATTTCACCCACCTTTTCGCTACTCTTTGCTTTTGATTCTATCTGCGTTCATCTGCGGCTGATCGCTTTTTCCAACGTGAGCGAAACGACAATCGTATGAGCCTGTTCCGGATCGGCATTGCCGCACTTTTTGCCGCGGCGTTTTCCAATGCCGCACCCGCCGCCGATCTCGTCATCGGCCGCGCCACCGAGCAGTCGTCGCTCGATCCCTTGTTCGCGCGCAGCGGCACCAACTACAGCACGTCCGGCCAGATTTTCGAGCGGCTCGTCATGAACGACGCCAACAACCAGTTGCATCCCGCGCTGGCGGCGTCATGGCGCGCGCTCGATCCGACCACGTGGGAAATCAAGCTGCGCGACAAAGTGAAGTTTCACGACGGCGGCGATTTTACCGCCGAGGACGTGGTTTTTTCCCTCGAACGCGCACGCAACGTTCCCAATAGTCCAGCGTCGTTCGTGGGGGCCGTGGCAAGTATCGTGAATATGCGGGCGCTCGACCGCCTGACTGTCCAGTTAAAGACCTCGCAGCCGGTGCCATCGCTCATCGAGCAGGTCGGCCGGGCTTTCATCATGTCGAAAAAGGCATCCAGCGGACTTGGCACCGCCGACTTCAATGCCGGCAAAGGCATGGTGGGCACCGGCCCCTACCGGTTCGTCGAGTGGCTGCCCGCGCAACGCCTGGTGTTGAAACGCAATCCCGCGTACTGGGGCCCGCGGCCGGATTTCGAGAACGTGACGCTCAAATTCATCGCAAAGGACGCGGCGCGGCTCGCCGCACTGCTCGCGGGTGACGTGGATCTGATCGATGAAGTCTCGCCCGACGGCGCGCGGCAGCTTAAAGCGGATGGCAAGGCGCGCGTGTTCTCGATTGGCTCGACCCGCCTGATCTACCTTGCGCTCGACTCGGACCGCGACCAGAGTCCGTTCGTCACCGACGCCGGCGGCAAGCCGCTGGACCGCAACCCGCTCAGGGACGCGCGCGTGCGCCGCGCGCTGTCGCTGATGATAGACCGCAAGCTCATCGTGGAGCGTTTGCTCGACGGCTCGGGCGAGCCCGCGGGCCAGATGGTGCCGCAGGGAATCGGCGGTTTTGATCCGGCGCTGCCCGCGCCCACACAGGACGTGGCGGCGGCCAAGAAGCTGCTCGCGGAGGCGGGCTACCCCAACGGCTTCGGGCTGACGCTGCACACGTCGGCGGACCGTTTCGCGCGCGACAGCGATCTTGCGCAGGCCATCGGCCAGATGTTGTCGCGCGGCGGCATCAAAGTGAACAATGTCTTTGCGCTGCCCTACAACGTCTACGCAGGCGCCGCCACGCGGCGCGAATACAGCGCCTTCATCTTTGGTTTCGGCACGACGACACCGGATTCGACCATCGGCCTCATGAACGTGCTCGCCACCTTTGACAAAGAGGCCGGCCTCGGCGCGTTCAACCGGTCGCGTTATTCGAACCCGCAGTTTGATACCGCGCTCAAGCGCGCGCTGACGGAGTTCAACGAAGCGAAACGCCTGGCGAGCCTGCGCGAAGCAACGCGCATCGCGTTCAACGATGTCGCCGTCATCCCGCTGTACTGGCCCGTCGTGCATTGGGCGGCGCGCAAGGGGATCGCTTACGAACCGCGGCGCAGCGAGGAAACGCTCGCGCAGAAGGCGAGACTCGCGAAATAGGACGCGGATCGCACGCACTCCCGATTTGCAACCACAGCAGTAATCCACAACCGGAGGAATCATGAAATGCTCGCACGTATTTTCAACGCTTGCCCTTGGCGCAATGGCCGCACTTCCGCTTGCAGCATCGGCGGGAGAATACATGGAGAAGACGCCGTTCCAGCTCTCGCGCGCTTTTTCACCCGGGGTCATCACCGATGGCGGCAGGATCGTTTGGGTTGCCGGTCAGACGGCGACTCGCGACAGCGAAAATCGCGATATCGCCAACAATTTCGACGCCCAGGTGAAACAGGTGTTTTCGCAGATCGATCAGGTGCTGAAGCGCGCCGGCGGCAGCCTCGCCAACGTCGTGCAGATGACTGTTTTCATCAAGGAGTCCCGCTATGGCGACCGCTTCGTCGAAATGCGCAAGGACATGTTCCAGAACGGCAACTATCCGGGGAGCGCACTGGTCACCATCACCAACTTCGCGCGTCCGGGAATCGAGATAGAAATCCAGGCCGTCGGGGTCATCGGCGATCGGTGCTCAAATGATAATCCATGCTCGGCCGAGGGCCAGGCAAAGAAAAAGTAATCGCATGCAGTGCCCGTGATTTTCGAAAGCTTTTCGCCGCCCATCCGGAGTTAATCGGGTTATCCGGAAAGTCCGGTTGGCCCTGAATTCCGACTGCCGCGCAATCAGCATTACTACGTGAGGAGAACGCCCGCGACGGCGTTATACTCGACTTGCTTGATGATCGGGGTCTGAGGTATATGGGACGCACACAGTTTTTGTCAGTCGTTCATGCCAGGAATCGCGGCGCATGATTCGCCGGACATTTCCCGCCGGATCGCAAGCGGTGCACGTGCTCGGTCCAACGGCGGTCGGCCGGCCGAAGAAAACCGGGCTCCGGTAGCGTAGCTAAAAATTGCGTGCATCCCTGTTAACTCGTTGACCCTGCGCCGGGCCAGCGATATAGTTCCGGCGCGAAAAAACTTCATCGCCGCCGCTGATGCTGGTCATTGCATGACTGCTGGAGAAAATCAACCGACCGGCCAGGGCCGTGAGTCGGCATACGACGCCCCCGAAAACGGGCGCTCGCCGTCAGACCGAGTCGTGACTACTGCATCAGACGTTTTAGGAAAACTCTGAACAAGTCTGAATTCGTCTTTCCGGCGTACGCCGGTATCCCCTTCCCCCGCTTGCGAGGGGGAGAGCGCGTGCGGCAAGCGAGGGGGCAATA
>JAYWDM010000458.1:0-3877 GCA_043779885.1 Betaproteobacteria bacterium
TCGGACATCGCGCCCATGGTGCTCTTCCTCGCCTCACCGCATGCATCGGCGATCACCGGCCAGAGCATTGCCATCGACGGCGGCTCGACGCCGTGCATCTATTACTAGAACTTATCTCAAAAATGGTGGACGAATTCTTTTCCTTCATCCCAGTTCCTTCTCCCGGAGGGAGAAGGGGTCTCCTCGCCCTTCGGGCATAGGAATCTACACATCTGGATCGAAAGATAGCGTTTGTTGAAAATCGGCAGAGACTGTCATTGCGAGGAGCCAAAGGCGACGAAGCAATCTCGTCACTCGTTGGTTGCGCAAAACTCGAGATTGCCGCGCTGCACTCGCAATGACAGCATGATGTGTTTTTCAACAAACTGTTAGCCTCCTTTGGTAGACGGCCATTATGCCGCGTGACAGGTACGCACACAATTTCAGCGACGCTGCCGGAGCGCGGTTTTCTTGGGCTGGCCGACCGCCGTTGGACGTCGCACGCGCACCGCTTGCCGACTAACGAAAATTGTGTGCGTCCCATTTTCCTGCAGTGTGCGTCCCATTTTCCCCTCTTCACTCGAGCTTGATGCCCGCCTGCTGAATAATGGGCGTCCACCTGGCGACTTCGGTGCGCAGGAAATGCTCGAACTCGGCGGGCTTGTTGCCGACCGGGGTCGCGCCATCCTGCGCCGCGCGCTCGCGCATGGCGGGTGTCGCCATGAACCGCGCAATCTCACCGTTCAACTGATTGATAACTGCGGGCGGCGTGGCGGCCGGCGCCAGCAGTCCGAACCAGCCGATGACTTCATAGTCCTTGAACCCCGCTTCCATCGCGGTCGGCACGTCCGGCAGCGCCGGCGTGCGCTCGCGCGTGGACACGGCGAGCGGCCGCAGCCTTTTCGCCTGTATGAGCGACAGCACGGTTTCGATGGTGCTGAAAGAAACGGTGGCCTCACCGCTCATCACCGCCGTGGCCGCTGCGGGGCCGCCCTTGTAAGGCACGTGCGTAAGCTGGGTCCTGGTCTGAATCGCGAACAGCGCGCCCGCAAGATGCAATGCGCTGCCCGGACCGCTTGACGCATAGAGCACGTCACCGGGCTTGGCACGCGCGATTCTGACCAGATCCTGCAGCGTCTTTGCCGGGAAGGAGGGCAGCACGAGAACCACGTGCGGCACTTTCACCACCTGGGAGACGGCGGCAAAGTCCTTGAGCGTATCGTAGCGCAGCTTGGGATACAGGCCCGGATTGAACGTGAACGAGGCGGAAGTCATCAGCAGCGTGTTGCCATCGGCCGGCGACCTGGCGACATACTCGGTGCCCACCGTGGAGCCCGCGCCGGGGCGGTTGTCGACGATGAACTGCTGGCCGAATACTTCGGAGAACCGCTGCGCGAGCAGGCGCGCGAATATGTCGGTCCCGCCGCCGGGCGCGAACGGCGTCACGATGCGCACCGCCTTGTCCGGCCATTTTTGCGCCGACGCTTCGCCCGTTGCGGCGACCCCGATGGCGGCCGCGACCATCACTGCGCCCACCGGCACGCGAACCGCTCCGGCCACCCATTGCACGATCTTCAAGATGTTCTCCCGTGGTAATTGAAAATGCAGGCCCGTGATTACGGCAGGAATGATAGCGCAAAGACACGCCATGCCCGCTGCCATCCGTTTGCGGGTGTTATATGACAAAATCGCCGGATCATGCCGTGCCGGGCATGCGTCCGGCACGGACTCAAGAAGAAGGAAACGACATGGAGATGTGGACTGAAGAGCAGATGCGGTCGATTCACAAAATGCTCAACCCGCGCTCGATCGCCGTGGTTGGCGCGTCGCCCAAGGGCGGCTACGGCGGGCGCCTGCTGAATGCGGTGCTCAAAGCGAAGGACCGCGTACGCGTCTACCCCGTGAATCCGAACTACGACGAGATCATGGGCGCGAAGTCCTATCGCAGCGTCGCCGATCTGCCCGAAGCGCCGGATCTGGTGGGCATCGTCGTGCCCTATGACAAAGTGCTCGGCGTGATGCAGGAATGCCACCAGAAAGGCGCCGGTTCGGCGATCATCATTTCCGCGGGATTTGCGGAGCGCGCAACAGAAGCAGGACGCCAGTTGCAACTGCAGGTGGGCGCTTTCGCCAGGCAATCGGGTCTGCGCATCACCGGACCGAATTGCCTCGGCGTCGCCAACGTCAGGGACGATATCTGGGCCACCGCGTCGTCGCGCACGCTGGGTGGTTTGACCGGACACATCGGACTGATTTGTCAGAGCGGCGCGACCGCCTTCGGCCCGTTCCTGCTGCGCGCCGTGGACAATGGCATCGGCCTCTCCCACATCATATCCACCGGCAATGAAACCGATCTGGACTTTGCCGATTTTGCCCGTTACCTGATCGACGATCCGGGCACCCGCGTCATCGCCGGTTTCGTTGAAGGTTTCAAGGACGTCAATAAATTTATCGCCATGGCCGAGATCGCCGCGGAGCGCGGCAAGCCCATCGTGCTGATCAAGATCGGACGCTCGGAATCCGGCGCCCGCGCGGCGCGTTCGCACACCGCGGCGCTCACCGGCGCCGACGCGCTGTATGACGCAGTGTTCAGGCAATACGGCGTCGTCCGCGTGCGCGACTACGACGAACTGCTGGAAACTGCACACCTGCTCGCGCACAACCGTAAACCCGTCAAGCCGGGCATTGCGGTGGTGTCGCACTCCGGCGGCATCAGTTCCCTCACCGCCGATATGCTGGGCCAGGCGGGACTCGACCTGCCGCCGCTCAGCGATCGCGCGCGCGATGGCATCAACGGCATCCTGAAGGATTTCGGCTCGGCGGCGAATCCCGCCGACGTCACCGGGTTCGCCCGCGGCGAGCACTTTCCCGCGATCATGGATTATATGATCGACGAGCCGGAGGTCGGCACGCTGGTCATCGCCAGTGCCGGCGCTGGCAACCAGGTCGATCATGTGATCAGTCTGCGCGACCGCAGCGAAAAAAATGTCGTTTTCTTCTGGACCGCAAGCCGCGGCGACCAGGCCACGCTGGCCAAGCTGAAGGGCGCCGACATTCCGGTCTTCTACTCGCCGGATACGCTGGCGCGCGGCCTCAAGAGCCTGATCGACTACCATGGGTGGCGCGATCGTTACCTCGCGCGCGGCTCTGCCCACGCGCCCGAACGCACTGCCGCGCAGGAACAAGCGCTGGCACGGTTGCGCGCGCCCGGCCCTCCCACGCTGGCGGAAAGCGCGAGCAAGCAAGTGATTGCCGCGTGGGGTATCGCCGGCACCGAGGAGCAGCCGGCGTCATCAGCAGATGCGGCGGTCGCAGCCGCGCAGCGTATTGGTTATCCCGTCGCGCTGAAGATCGACTCACCGGACATACCGCATAAGACGGAAGCCGGCGGCGTGCGCGTCGGCCTCAGCGACGCAAACGCAGTACGCAGCGCATTCACTGAGATCATGGCTAGCGCCGCCAGCTACGCACCGAACGCAAAGTTGGATGGCGTGCTCGTACAGGAAATGGTTACCGGCGGAGTCGAGGTCATCGTCGGCGTGTCATACGACGCGCAGCTCGGTCCCATGCTGCTCTTCGGCAGCGGCGGCGTCATGGTCGAGGTGTACAACGACGTGGCGCTGCGGCGCTGCCCCATCACCCGGCCGGAAGCATTGGAGATGTTGGCGGAAGTCAAAGGCGCGACCCTGCTGCGCGGGTTCCGCGGCAAACCGCCGGCGGACGTCGACGCGCTGGTGGATGCGCTGGTGCGCGTTTCCCATCTGGCCGCGCACCTGGAAGGAGCGTTGGCGGAACTCGACATCAATCCGCTGATGGTGTTGCCGGCGGGGCAAGGTGTGAAGGCGGTTGATGCGCTGGTCGTGTTGCAACGCTAGCTAAATCTCCTTCCCCTTCAAGG
>JAYWDM010000459.1:0-3872 GCA_043779885.1 Betaproteobacteria bacterium
GCATTGTACGCAAAACCGGCCGGTTTGCTTTCAATGCGGCCGGCAACCTGGCCAGTGCCTCTAACGCGGTGCGCCGATCATTGAAAGAACCATATAACACCGTGAGCGACGGTTTTTGTTTCGCTTTGGTACGGTACACAAAAATATCATTAATTTCAATAAATTTGCGAATCTCATTGAGGTGATATCTTAGATGCGTCGGATTATCCGCGCCAAACAGCTGAATGCTGTACAGGTTTTTGTCCGATTGTGCCAGCCAGTCTTTGGTCGCCGCCAGTCGTGCTTCGATCTCATCCGCACTGCCCGCGGAACTTTGAGTGTTAGCGCCCGCTATCTGTTTATCCTTTTCAGGTCGGGCCTGCGCAGGCAATGCCGCGGCCTGTTGCCGGCTTGGGGGGGCGGTTGTCGCCGGCGGATTGGCGGCTGGAATTACGGCCGGCGCCATCGCTTTCTCAGGGGGTTTGCTGCTGACGCCGTCTACCGCCGCCAAGGCGGGGAGTGCTGGCGTACTGACGGTGGCATCGACCGCGGGCGGCGACGAAATGGCCGATGCGGCCGGTTCGCGTGGCGTCGCGGTGTCAATCGGGAAAGCCCTGAACATCGCGTAGAGCGCGATCCCGATGCCGGCGCCGACGGCGAAGAGCGGCAGCGCAAGCCCGAACTTGAACCCGGTTCCTGCCGTTTCATAACGGCTGAACTCGCTGTCGCGTACCGCGGCCTGTATGTGTTTGACGTTGATCGTGTGCGTGTTCTCGGCGAATGCCGCGAGCAAAGCCTTGTCCGCAATCAGGTTGACGCGCCGCGTCAGACCGTGCGACGCCCTGGCAACCGCATTGACGAGCGATGGTGAAAAAAGATCCGGGCCGCGATAACCCGCCGCCCGCAGGCGAAAATTCAGATAATCGCCGACTTCCGCCGGCGTCAATGGACTCAGCCGGAAGCTGTGGGTGATGCGCTCGCGCAGTTGGCGGATCTCCGGCTGGCGAAGATTGTCTTCCAGTTCCGGCTGACCGAACAGCACGATTTGCAAAAGCTTGCTGTGCGCGGTCTCGAGATTCGACAACAAGCGGATTTCTTCGAGCGTCGCAATCGGCATGCTTTGTGATTCTTCCACGAATATCACCACCTGCCGGCCCGCGGCGTGGCGTTCGAGCAGATGGGTGTTCAGCATCTGCATGACTTCGAAGTGACCGGCGTCGCGCGGCGGCTTCAAGTGCAGTTCGAGCGCAATCGCCTGCAGGATTTCCGCGGGCGATACGCTTGGATTCGCCAGATATACGCTCTCGACATTCGCCGGCAGCCGTGCCTGCATCATGCTGCACAGCATGGTCTTGCCGCTGCCGACTTCGCCCGTGACCTTGATGATCCCTTCGCCCTGGCTGATGGCGTAGATCAGCGCTTCAAGTATCGGGCCGCGGTTGCCGCCGCCATAAAAAAACTCGGTATTGGGCGTAATTCGAAACGGCGGCTGCGTCAGTCCGAAGTGGCTGTAATACATCAGTCGGATCGCCTCATTGCGCTGGTGCCGTGGATAGGGCTTTTCACGTTCAGTGCGCCATGCGCCGGCAACCTGCCCATCTACTGGGTATCGCCCGGCGTCTCCGGCGTGCCGTAATTCTGCATGCGGCTGTACAGCGTCGTGCGATGTATGCCCAGGAGTTTTGCCGCCTGCGAAAGATTGCCCTGCGTGATCAGAAGCGCGGCTTCAACATACCCTTTTTCCCACTGCTGCAGCGTAAGATCAAGGTTGAAATTCTTCTGCAATTGCAGGTGTTTCCTGGCGGCATCGAGCACCGACTTGAAATCCTGGCCGATCGGCAGCCCCGGCAGGTCGACGTCCATGCTTTCCATGTCGAGTTCGGCCTGCAACTGGTCGGCGCCGACCGTTTGTCCGGCGTGCTTGGTGATCAGCCGGATCACGATGTTGCGCAGTTCGCGCACGTTGCCGGGAAAACTGTAATCGAGCCATTGCTGCGTGGCCCTGGCATCGAGATCAAACACTTTGACTGCCGCCTGGCGCGCATAGAAATCGCGAAAATGGTCGAGGAGCAGGCACTTGTCTTCGCCAAGATCCCGCAAAGGCGGCATATCAATCGTGAAGACGGACAGCCGGTGATAAAGGTCGGCACGGAACCGGCCATTGCGGATTTCCTGCCGCATGTCGCGGTTGGTGGCCGCGATTACGCGCGCATTGCTCACACGGCTCTGGGTTTCGCCAACCCGCTGAAATTCGCCGTTTTCCAGGACGCGCAATAACTTCGCCTGCAATTCCAGCGGCAGTTCGCCGATCTCGTCGAGAAAGAGCGAGCTGTCCTTGGCGTCTTCGAAATACCCGGATCGCGAGGTCGTAGCCCCCGTAAATGCGCCCTTGCTGTAGCCAAACAAGGTGGGTTCGACCAGGTTCGGCGAGATCGCGGCGCAGTTCAGGGCGAGAAACGGCTTGCCTGCGCGCACGCTCTGACTATGCAATGCGGCGGCAATCAGCTCCTTGCCGCTGCCCGATTCGCCCTCGATCAGCACGGGGAAAGGCGCGTTTGCATATTGCCCGATTTGCTGGCGAAGCTTCTCGACGAGCAAGCTCTTGCCGATCAGGCCTGCGCCGGCGCCGCCGGCCTGAGCGCTGATCTCGGCGTCGCGAATCTGCAGTGCATTGAGCAGCAGATTCTTGATCTTCTCCGGTTCGCACGGCTTGGCGATGAATTCGATCGCGCCCAGGGTGCGTGCGTGACGCGCATTGGTTTCCTCGTTCTGCCCCGACAGCACGAGGATCTTGATGGAGGGCGAGTAAGCAATCAGTTCATTGATCAGCTTGAAGCCTTCGTCGGGACGGTGCGGCGTCGGCGGCAGGCCCAGATCGATCAGCGCCAGTTGCGGCGGATTGTCGAGCTGGCGCAGGAGGCTTTTGACCTGCGCGCGCGATTCGCCGACAAAGACGTTGAAATCGCGGCTCAGGACGAAGTTCAGCGTGTCGCTGATCAATGGATCGTCATCGACGATCAGCAAATCCGGCTTGCCCGGCGGTTTTTCCAATGGGGCTCCCTTAATCGAACTGGCTATTCTGCCAGATAGTTTTACCGCCTGATAGCCGTCTGCCGGCGGCCGGTTCAGGCGGGTTGCGGCGTGCGCTCGATGCAGCGCAGAAACGCCTGCTCAAAATCGGTGCTGCCGGTTTGCGCGCAGAGCGCCGCCGGTGTGCCGGCAAAGAGCAGGGCGCCCGCATGCATGACCGCCACGCGATCACAGATTTCAGCCACATCAGCGAGCGCGTGAGAGGTGAAAAATACCGTGCGCGCCTGTTGCTTTAACCCGCGCAGCTGCGCTTTGAGCAGGGCGTGCGCCTGCGGGTCGAGTCCGCTGGCGGGTTCGTCAAGTATGTACAGATCCTTGCGCGCGAGCAGGCAGGCCGCCAGCCCGAGCTTTTGCGTCATGCCTTTGGAGTAGGTCCGCACCGGCAGCGCAAGCGCCGTAATGTCGAGGTCGAACTGACCCAGCATGTGCTCGGCGTCGGCACGTTCGTAGGGGATGGCTTGCATGCCGAGCACGTAGCGAATGAAGTCCTCGCCGGTCAAAAAATAGGGCGGCGTGAAGCGTTCAGGCAGGAATGCGAGACGCCTGCGCGCGGAAGTCAGGTGGTGCGGCGCGCCGAAAATTTCGATGCCGCCGCGATCGATGGCGCAAAAATCGAGCAGGCATTTCAACAGTGTCGTTTTGCCTGCGCCGTTGACCCCCACCAGGCCGAAAAACTCGCCGCGCGCGACCTCAATCGAAACGTCCCGCAATGCGTGCGTGCGGCCGTAACTTTTTTCAACACCGGCAAACCGCAATACGATTTCTGACATGACGGGCGGGGACCTGTATATACGGCGCCGTTG
>JAYWDM010000460.1:0-3871 GCA_043779885.1 Betaproteobacteria bacterium
ACCCCAGAATCGTCCTCAAAACACTGACAGTCGACAGCAATGCTACTATAATAGACCTGACCCCAGAATCGCTAGTCGACAGCAATGCTACTATAATAGACCTGACCCCAGAATCGCCAGAATCGTCAGAATCGATGCTATGCCATCGAAGTCGGCTTTTGCTTGACGACAAGATCGGTAGGGTGAATGCTTCACCCTTCACCCTTCACTATCGTTTACCGTGACTCTCCCGATCCCGCTCATCAATTGCATCGCGGCAGCCGCTGCCGTGCTGGCCGCAACCACGGCGTGCGCGGCAGATTTCCCGGCGAAGCCGGTGCGCATCATCACGCCATTTCCGCCCGGCGGCAGTGTCGATCTCGTGGCACGCCTGCTCGGCGCCGAGCTTTCGAAGGCATGGGGACAGCAGGTCATTATCGACAACCGCGCGGGCGCGTCAGGCACCATCGGCACCGAGCTTGCGAAAAATTCACCGCCCGACGGCTACGCACTGGTGGTCAATACGCTGCCGTTCGTGACGAACCAGTTCGTGTACAGCAGGATGCCGTACGACCCGCTCACCGATTTTGCGCCGATCTCGATCGTGTCGTCCGTGGACGCGCTGCTGGTCGCGCATCCGTCACTGCCCGTGCATTCGGTGCGCGAACTGATCGCGCTCGCGAAAGCCAGGCCCGGCACCTTGAGCTACGGCACCGCGGGCGCCGCGACCAATCCGCATATTTGCGGCGAGCTGCTGAATTACCTCGGCAAGATCGATCTCTTCGCGGTGCATTACAAAGGCGGCGGAGCGGCGACGACGGCGACGATCAGCGGAGAAACACCGCTGTTCTTCTCGAACACGATCAGCGATGCATTACCGCAGGTGGAGGCGAAGCGGCTGCGCGCGCTGGGCGTGACGGGCCTCAAGCGCGCGCCGGTCGCGCCGCAGATCCCGACGCTCGCGGAATCCGGGCTGCCCGGCTTTGAATTCTCGACGTGGCACGTCCTCGCGGCGCCCGCTGCCACGCCGCACGCCGTGATCAACCAGATCAACGAGAAAGTGCGCGCGAGCCTGCGCACGCCTGAAGCCGTCCAGCGCTGGCGCGACCGCGGCGTGGAAATCATCGCCAACACGCCCGAGGAAGCCGCCGCTCACCTCAGGAAAGAAGTGCAGAAGTGGCGCGTGGTGTTCAAAGAACGCGGGATGAAAGCTGAGTAAGCATTTGAGTAACTAATTGACGTGGCCCCTCGATGCACTTTGCTCTCATCGCTTTCTCACCTGGGCGGACAGGCCGGCGTCAGGTAGCTGCTCCAGCGGCTGATCTTTTCCTCGAGCGTGGTCGATGAGTCGCGTTCGGTCGGCTTCCACTCCTTCAGCGCGGGCTCGATGGCGGGCGAACACGGCGCGGTCAGGAACACCAGCACGTCATTGATACGCGTGCGCGCATCGAGACTTCCGCCGCGCAATGCCTGGACCAGTTTGCGCGGCAGATCCGTGTTCGCGGAACGCGCGCGGCTTTCCAGCAGCGTCTGCAGCACGAGATCGACACGCTCCATCGGCAATCCAGGCTGCTGCACAAGATAGATCAGCCGCTCCGTCGCCCTTTCCTTCAACCCCGCATCGCGTTCCATGAGCGCCACCAGACGCCGGCGCGAGCGGTACTGATCGATGCTGGTGCTGTTCGTCTTGCCGAGCCGCCACACATGATAGGTGGCGCCTATCTCGCGATAATTGGGATAGTACGTGGAAACAAGCGTCCACAGGGTGACGACGGCCGCAACGGCGACGACGACCCCGCGGACGAGCTGCGTCATGCGCATGATCTGCAACCAATAGAATTTGCCGCTGATGACGTTCTTGCTTTTGAGAAGATAGTGAATATCGGGAATGGACAACACGACGCCGTAGAGGTGCCGCGTCTTTTTCTCCAGCTTGTCGCCTTCGCCGCGTCCCGGCACGTTGTCGATCGCATCCAGCGCCGCGCGCAGCGTGTCGATATCGGAACTTCTCCCCAGCGCAAAGGCCTCGAGCGCCGCATAGCGCGCAGGCACTTCCATGATCTCGGCAATTATTTTTTCGGCGAGCCGCAGTTTATTCTGCGCGCCGCGTTCCAGCACCAGCTTGGCGACTTTGTCGGCGTAGGCGACGAACGGCGTCCACAGCGCGGAGACATCGCCGGGCGCGCGCAGCGTCTGGTCGCCGCCGGTGATGATCCGCTCGTAGCCGACACCGATCAGCGCGGCGGCGAACAGCGAGGTATCGGTGATCGCGCCGGTGCGGTCCAGCAGCCAGAAGAGCACGACCGGGACTGCGACGTAGGCGATGAAAAGAAGCCAGGTTCGCGCAACGAACCAGACGCCCTCCATGCCGCCCAGCCGTTTTTTGACCTGGACCGCGGCGACGAAGATGCCGAGCAGGAAGACGATGCTATAGCAGACGTAGGCCGCGAGATCGGGGGAAACGGTCAGGTCCACAACGCTGCCCTCCCTCGCAGTCCGGCGGGCCCGTGATCAGGCCGTGTTCCGCAACATGCTATGCAGATACTCTTTCGCCGACGGCCGGACCGCAAACTGGGCGAATGGCAACCGGTCGTCCGTCAAAGCGCCGCCCACCTCGATCAAGTCGTATTTCTGCAGTTCGTGAACGAAGGTGACGATGTCGGCCGGACCGCTCGCTTCCATCTGCTTCATCAGGGTACTGCCGTCGATCGCGGAAGTCCTGACGAGAATCTCCAGCAGTCGGCGTGCTTGCGGTGTGAGTGTCGGAAAGGGTTGCATCGCGTTGGCTGCCTCCGGCAGGCCTGGACTAACAGTAAGTGGAGCGGGGTTTGAACGGGTGTCGCCCGGTGACTCCTGCACGACGCCGGCAAACCGCACGAGATCACGAACAGTATAAAGGGTCTGTTTCGTGATTTCCACTACGCGGATTTCGCGCGTGCCAAATGCGAGGCCGCGGGGAAGCGATAACAGCATACAGCGCTTGACGGCGAAGCAGCGGAAGCGGAAGCTTTCCGTGGAATTTACTGCGACCCCGTATGGTTGCGCGCGCGGCCCGCGTGCACGCGGCAATTGAAAAAGTGCGCGGCGGCGGGCACGCATTTTCCATTCCAGTTCTATGGAGGCCACATGGCCCTGATGCGCTTTCTGCTCGCGATTGCCGCGCTGGCCGGCGGCTACGCGCAGTTGACGCCGGCGCAGGACAGCGCACTGCAGCCGGGGTCCGAGGCCTATCCCCTCAAATCCATCCGCATGATCGTCGCCTCCTCGCCGGGCACGGCAAGCGACTTTTTCGCCCGCGTGCTGGGTCAGGAACTCGCCGCGCAATACGGGCGGAACATCGCCATCGACAATCGCGCGGGCGCGGGCGGGCTGATCGGCAATGCCATGGTGTCGCGGGCCCATGGCGACGGCTACACGCTGGGCATGGTGGACGTCACGCGCATCATCACCGAACTGATGCGCAACGAGCCGCCGTACCGCGCGCTTGCCGACGTCGTCGGTGTCGCGCACGTCGCGTCGATCACCAACGTGCTGGCGATTACGCCTTCGATGCCGGTGCGCACGGCGCCGGAATTCGTCGCCTATGCGCGTGCGCGCCCCGGTGCGCTCAACTTTGCCTCGCTCGGCATCGGGTCGGCGTCGCATCTGGCCGGTGAAGTCTTCACGCGCGCCGTGGGCATCGAAGCGGTGCACATTCCGTACCGGAATCTGTCTGACTCCTACGTCGAAATGCTGCTCGGGCGGGTGCATTACGCCGTTTTCACGCTACCGTCGGTGCTGGCGCCGGTGCGCGAAGGCAGGTTGCGCGCGCTCGCCGTGATGACGCCGCAGCGCAGCCCCGCGCTGCCGGGAGTGCCGGCGATCGCCGAAGCCGGCCTGCCCGAGGCGCAAT
>JAYWDM010000461.1:0-3869 GCA_043779885.1 Betaproteobacteria bacterium
CGCCGCGGCCGAACCCGTGGCGCCGGTGCGCGCAGTGGCCCGCTAGGCATGGCTGAAGCGAGTCAGGCCCCGCGGCAACAAAAGTTGCCGCTCGAGGGGGTGCGCGTCCTTGAACTGAGTCACATCGTCGCGGGCCCCAGCGGCGGGATCATACTCGCCGACCTCGGCGCCGAGGTCATCAAGATCGAGCATCCGAAAACCGGCGACACCGCGCGCAGTCACTCGAATGCGGGCCAGACGTTTTTTGCGTTCAATCGCAACAAGCAATATCTGGCGCTTGACCTGAGCAAGCCGGCCGGCAAGAAGATTTTCGAACAGCTGGTGGCGAAAGCGGACGTGGTGTTCGACAACTTTGCGCCGGGCGCCTTGCGCCGTCTCGGTCTCGATTACGAATGGGGGCGCCGCGTCAATCCGCGCGTCATCTACTGCTCGGTCAAGGGCTTCCTGCCCGGCCCGTATGCAGACCGTCCGTTCCTCGATGAATTGGCGCAGATGGCGGGCGGCATGGCGTACCTCACGGGCCTCCAGGACCAGCCGATGCGCGCGGGCGCGTCGATTACGGACATCGGGGCGGCGACCTACGGCGTCATCGGCATCTTGTCGGCGTTGTACCGCCGCGAGCGCACGGGCGAAGGCGACTGCATCGAAGCGGGCCTCTACGAAACGATCGTATTCTGGGTCAGCCAGTACGTGCTGGGTGCGCAAATGACCGGCGTCAATGCGCCGCCGCGCGGCGCGCGAGCGAGCGGCATGGGTGCGAATATGGGCTGGGGCGTGTACCGGCTGTTCCCGACCCGGGACGGCCGGCAGATATTCATCGCGGTCACGGGCAACCGGCACTGGACCGGGATCTGCGATGCGCTCGGATTTTCCGACTGGCGGGAGTCCACCGAGTTCAACAGCAACAAGAAGCGCGGCGTGCACAAGCCGCGTATCAACGAGCGCGTTGCCGCAGCGGTCGTGCAACTGGATTACGACGACATTGCCGGGCGCCTCTACAAGGCGCTCGTCCCGTATTCACCGGTCAACACGCCGCTCGACCTCGTCAACGAAAAGCAGATGGACGAGGGCCGCCACTGGATGCACCTGAAAGTCGGCGGCAAAGAGTTCAAGTTGCCGCAACTGCCGATCACCATGGGACGCACTGCCGAATTCACCGTGCGCGAGCAGCCCGGAAGTCTGGGCGCGCATACGGATTCGATACTCGCGACACTCGGTTATGCCGCGACCGAGATCGACGCGTTGAAGGCGGAAAAAGTCGTGCTGCGCTCGGACCGCATGCTCAATACCGATCCGAGCGACGGGTAGAGAAGAACCAAAACCCCCTCGCCCCGCTCGCGGGGAGAGGGGGGGGTGAGGGGAAGTCGTGGTTCAATATATCCACATTCGCTTGCTGTTTCTCGCTGCACTGCTTGTGAATCCCGTTTGCGCGCAGGAATATCCGGCAAAACCCATACGCGTGATCGTCACCGGCGGCGCCGGCGGCAGTACCGACGTGGTCGCGCGCATAGTCGGCGAAAAACTCGCCGGCGCGCTGGGGCAGCCGCTCGTGTACGACAACCGCCCCGGTGCGAGCGGCATCATTGCAGCCGAAATTACCGCCAGGTCAGCCCCGGATGGCTACACCATGTATCTCGGCACGACCGGCGGATTGGCCATCAACGTGAGCCTGTACAAAAAACTGCCGTACGATCCGGCCCGGGATTTCGCGCCGGTTTCGCTCGTCGGCACGCAGTCGTACATGCTGGTCGTGCATCCCTCGGTACCCGCCAAATCGGTCGCGGAACTCATCGGGCTTGCGAAAAAAACGCCGGGCCAGATTTCTTTTTCGCATACGGGCGTGGGTTCCGCCACGCATCTCGCGGGCGCGTTGCTCGAGGGCGACGCCGGCGTCACCTTCCTGGCGGTGCCCTACAAATCGCCGGCGCACTTTACCGCGGTGATTGCAGGCGAGGTATCGTTCACGATCACAAGCGTTTACCTGTCGTGGACGCAGGTGCGGGCCGGCAGGTTGCGCGCGCTCGCGGTGACCGGGAAGCAGCGCTCGGCGGTCGCGCCCGCCGTGCCGACGATGATCGAGGCCGGGATTCCCGGTTATGAGATGGGAAACTGGTACGGTTTTCTGGTGCCGGCGGCAACGCCGTCCGCGATCGTGAATCTCCTGAATGCGAAAACGATCGAGGTGCTCGGGCGGCCTGATACGCGGGCTGCGCTTGCGAAGTCGGAAATCGAGCCGGTCGGCAGTTCGTCTCAGGAGTTCGCGAAGTTCATCGGGGCCGAGACGGCCAAATACGCCGCCCTCGTCAAGCACGTGGGAATCAGGCCGGAATAACGTTCGTTCGATTGCGGCGCCATCTGCGGTTCACGTGCAAGGATAGAACCATGAAAGTCGAGCATGCCGTTGCGCACGCGTTCATGAAAGAAGGCGCGTCGCCTGCGCTGCTTTTATCCGGAACTGCGCTCTACTGAGCTTTACATAAATGCCTGACGCTCAGTCCCTCATCCCCGGCCCTTCTCCCGGGGGGAGAAGGGAGATTTTCAGGCGTAACCGGGTTGTCACTCGTTTACGCAATGCGCAATAAGAGCCCGTAACTTCAAGCGACGCCGTAGCGCTTGATGATGTCGCGATTGAAACTCAGGCCCAGCCCGGGTTTGGCGGGCACGACGAGTTCGCCTTGCTCCATCGCCGGTATTTCTTCCCACAGCGGCAACGACCACGCGATGTATTCGACGGTGAGTCCGTTCGGTATGCCCGCAATCAGGTGCACGTGCAGTTCGGGCAGCACGTGGCTGACCACCGGCACGTTGAACGCTTCGGCCATGCCGGCGATCTTGAGCCACGGCGTGATGCCGCCGGCACGCATGAGATCGATCATCGCGATATCCACCGAGCGCGCTTCCAGCATGTGACGGAACGGCACCGCGCCGTAGGTGTATTCGCCGCCGGCGACCGGCGTGGCCAGCGCATCGGCGACACGTGCGAGCCCCGCAAAATCGTCGTGCGCCGTCACGTCTTCGATCCAGTAGAGATGCACGTCTTCGATGCGCCGCCCGATGTCGATCGCCTGATGCACGCTCCAGTGCTGGTTGATGTCGCACATCAGATCGATGTCCGGGCCGATTGCTGCGCGGATCAGGCGCGCGCGCTCGACTTCGCGCGCCGGGTTCGTGTTGCCGGGCAGCGCCAGCTGCATTTTCATCTGGCGGAAACCTTTTTCGACGAGGCGCGGCGCCGCTTTGGCGCAATGCTCGTTCGTATAGCCGCGCATCAGCGCGCCGCTTGCGTAAGTCACCACGCGGTCGCGATGGCCGCCCACGAGGCTCGCCAGCGGCAGGTTGCAGGCTTTGCCCTTGATGTCCCATAACGCGATGTCGATGGCCGCGAGCGCGTGCGCGAAAACGCCGCCGGGCCCGAGGTTGCCGGAGAGAGCGCGCAGTTTGCCGATCACCGCTTCGATGCGCAGCGGGTCCTGACCAATGGTCAGCGCCGCCAGCTGAGCGACCATGGTCTGCAGCGACGCCGTAATCGGTCCGCCGTAAAAACCGCCGTAGTAAGTGAGGCCTATGCCTTCGATGCCCGCATCGGTGCCGAGTGTAAGCGTGACGATGTCGCGCGTCGCGCCGGGCGCGGTCGGACCGCCGGCCAGCGGTTCCACAGCGGGCAGGCGGATGGTTTGGGCGTGGGCGTGGGTGATTTTCATTCTTTCCTCATTAAATTTGGGTTAAATCCAAAAACGATTTGCCGCGGATAAACGCAGATAGATTCAAAAAACCATTCGGCCAGAGAGAGTTCAGAACACAACATGTAGGGCGGAATAGCGTAGCGCATTGCGCCGCGAGATCAGACACCTTCGAAATTACACATCCGG
>JAYWDM010000462.1:0-3859 GCA_043779885.1 Betaproteobacteria bacterium
TCGCTTGTAGAGGAAAACCCAAGCCTGACTAATCAAGCACGATCGGTGCCTGCTTTGCGCGCACCTTCGGAAACACGCGGATTTCGGTCCCCGTTTACAAACCTCTCCGGACATTAATCGTGGCGGCTCGTTCCACGCGTCAGCATCGTATTTTGTGCGACGACAAAGTGTAACGCAGACAGAGTTCTTGTCCGTCCCCCTCCCCGCTCGGCCGACGCGTTGAACGTAGTTTGCACTTGAGGGAGGCGCATTTCGCAGTAGCACCTTCTGAAGGTCGCCGATATTTATACCCATCTCAAAAGTCGTCGTACTGCTGAGAAGATTAACTCCCTCGGCACGGAATGCGTCTTCAATAGCTTTTGCCAAATTCTTGTTGATTTGTGCCGTGTGCTCTTCTGATTTTAAGGTGAAGAACTGCGGTGTTCCTTGCCCGGATACCCAGCGCGCAATAATATTCTCGTGCATCGGATCAAACAACCGAGGCTCCAAGCTTCCTCCACACGCCTTTCGAGGGCAGCAGTTCCTTGCAGAGTACGCCGTAACAATGCCACAACGGTTGCAAATGCAACGTTTATTTACCTTAGATACAAACAAGCGCTCATGATCCAACTTCCATCGGGCTTTGTTTTCAATCAGCAGTGCCCGAGACGTAAGGAAGTTCCAAATCTTCTCGGCGAGGGTTAGCGCCTCAGGTCTAGACAGCCTGAGCGCACGGCACAGGTAATCAGTAATTGCGTTGTCCTTGTTGCCATGTGGCAACCAGCCATTCGTCCTTTTCTTCTCTCTATCACTGAGGTCAGCACGGCGCAACACATAAGCGATATCAGCGGTTAAATTTTCAGCAAAACCTCCTGCGATTGACTGCACCTCAGTCCGTCGATAGAGTTCCGGGCAGGAAAAAGAATGGATTGAATTTCCTGTCTGCCGGGTATCAGCGAGGAGAATCCCATATGTGCAAAGTCACCGCCGTGATCGGCTGCGCGCTGTTGGCAACGGCGGGCAGCGTAATTGCGGCCGCGCCGGCTGACGCGCAGTATCCGACCAAGCCCATTCGGGTTATCGCTGCTTTTCCACCCGGCGGCGGGGTCGATATTGTCGCGCGGGCCGTCAGCGAGAGGCTGGTCGGGAAGAAACCGGGCCAAGCTTGGCTACTTGCATAATGACCGTCAACCAGGCCTTCGCGCTCAGACCCCACATTCGCGCGGAAGTGCACGGTTTGTTTGTGCATACAATAAACCTTGACGCGCCACCTATTTGTGCATACACTCATGGCACATGAAAGTCGACTTTGACCCGATCAAGAGCGAGAGAAATATCAGAGATCGTCAGCTCTCGTTCGAGCGAGCGGCAGAAGTCGATTTCAATACTGCGCTGGTGTTTCCTGACACCCGAAAGGCATATGGTGAAACCCGTTACATCGCGCTGTGCTACCTGGATCGCCGGCTACATGTGTTGTGCTTTACCGAGACCGAGACGGGCATTCGGGTAATCAGCTTCCGTAAGGCAAATATGAGAGAGGCAAATAGACATGGCAAAACGCAAACCCTTGATTGACACGGACGGCGAGGTCCGCGAACTGACCGCAGAAGATCTGGCGAAATTTAAGCCTGCCGCTGAGGTGTTATCACTCTCCCTTAGAAGGAAACTAGGCGTGCGTGGTCGCCAGAAAACACCGACCAAAGAGCGCATCACCATTCGGCTGTCGCGAGAAGTGGTTGAGCAATTTCGTGAAAGCGGCGAGGGCTGGCAAACCCGTGTGGACTCCGCCTTGCGCGAGTGGCTCAAGAATCATTCTCTGGCATAAGTCGTCGCGACGATGGTGCCGTCGGAGCCGAGCCCCCATGGAATTCCGCTGCCCTGAATCATGCGCGCCGGCGTTTTGCCGCGTCGGGCGGTGTTGCGTTCAGTGCATCGCCGTTTTTCAGCATCGTGTCGGCGGTGAAGCGCACGTGCGCCTGCAGCAGCCGCACGGCTTTTTTGCTGTCGCCGTCTATGGCGGCCTGCATGATGGCGCGATGGCCGTCGGCGGACAGCCGGTTTAACGCCTCGCGCAGCGGGATGTGCCCGGTGTGGTAACGCTTGCCGAGAAACTCGATGCGCAGCTGGTGCCCCGGCTTGAGTTCGCCGACAAGTGTATCGGTGCGCAGGCGATCATAGACGGTGCTCGCAAGCGTGGCTGGCGAACGAGGTGGTGCAGACGGCATCGGGGCGTGTGCCGCGACTTCGGCTAGTTCAGCTTTACCCGGACGCGCTTCAAGGCCGCGTCGACGCACTCGGTATCGAGATGCCCGTCCGGCGCGCCGCTGACGCCGATCACCTCGTTCCCGGCCTTGATCGGAAAGCCGCCGAGCAGCGAAGTGAATCCGGGAGTGTTCAGGACCGAAGCCGGCGTCACGCCCTTTTGAATGTTTTCGGCCAACCGGTTGGTCTCGTAACCGAGCATGGCGGCGGTAGTCGCCTTGCGCTGCGCGATGTCGATCGCGTGCGGACGGGCGTTGTCGGCGCGCTGGGTTGCTTTCACGTAGCCCGAACGATCAACGACCGTCGCCACCACATTATAGTTTTTTGCGCTACAGGCTTCGACCGCGGCGGTGACCATTTCATTCGCCAGCGCGAGGCTTACGGTGCGCTCGGTTTGCACCTGTGCGAGGCTCGCATGGGACGCGAGAGCGCCAACTAACGTAACGGATACCAGTAGCATGCTTTTCATTTGACTTCTCTTTGGGAAAAAACGTTTTACTCCCTTACTCCACCTTCAAATCGGTGGCTTTCGCCGCGATGCCGAAGCGTGCCATGTCGTCGCGCATGAATTGCGCAAACGCGGTGCCGATCGCGATGCCGAGGGTGCCGCCGGCGCCGGGCCGGTTGTCGACGACCAGCGAGCGTCCTAACGCATCGCCGAGCAGCGGAGCAAGCAAGCATATGTTCGTGTCGACGGAACTGCCCGCTTCCTGCGCAATCACCACGCGGATGGGCTTGACAGGGTAACCCGCAAGCGGATCCGCCGCATGCAACGGCCACGACGCAAGGATCAGCGCACCGGCTGCCGCAGCGTGCATCAATGATAATTTGGGAAACTCTGAACACGTCTGAATTCGTCTTTCCGGCGTTCACCGGAATCCAGTGCAGTCAATCACCTGGACCCAGGCGTGCGCCGGGGTGGCGAACTTGATCCGCACTTCCTCAGCCGCGAGACGACCTGCGGCATGTCCTGTCAGCGCGGCTTGGGGGTTCTCACCGTCCGTCCGGCTCGAACTTCACCATGAAGTCGAAACCGAGCGCGCCGCGGGCGACGCTCATGCGTACCATGGTCGACTTTTTCAGCGCATCCGCAACCTCTTTTGAAATCAGATAGCGCGGGTAGCGGCCGTCGGCGGTTTTGACCGTGATGTGCCAGCGGTCGCCTTTGCCTTCCGTGACGGAATCGATCGCGGCCGTGATCGTGCGGTCCGGCGGCGCGGCGAAAGTCCGGTTGATGTAGGAGGCGGTGGCGGTCAGCATGAGACCGACGACGAGCGCGGCCAGCCACGGTTGACGATAGACCCCGGAGAACTTGAGCGTGGGCGTGGTGCCGAACGAATACGTCCAGACCAAAAACCCGATCAGCGTGCCCGCCACGAACGCGCTGGTGAAAAAGGGCCAGCCGTCGACCACGTTGTCGAAGTGCGGGCCCTCCCGCACCAGCACGACACCGGCAATGAAAAGCGCCGCCAGCAGCAATCCATTCAGGACCTTCTCGTCGCGCGGCTGCGCGGGTTCGCTCATGCGGGAGGTCTCAGGTGGGCGAATCCCTGCGCGAGATCGGCAATCAAATCGTCAGGGTCTTCCAGTCCGATATGCAGGCGGATCAGCGGCCCGC
>JAYWDM010000463.1:0-3857 GCA_043779885.1 Betaproteobacteria bacterium
AAACGGCTGGAAATCATCAGGGATGCAATGCCACGCGCGCGGCGGGCCGCTGTCCTGCTCAATCCGGACAATCCCTCGATAGAACCGATACTCAAGGCGATGGAACTCACTGCGAAGGCGCTCAAGCTGGAACTGCATCAGTTTCGCGCGAGCACACCGAAGGAGTTCGACGGCGCGTTTGCGGCAATGGCGGCAAAGCGGATCGACGCGTTCGTGACGCTGGAAGATCCGTTGATCACCTCAAACGCGAAAAGGATCGCGGAGCTCGCGGTAAAGGGACGGCTGCCCTCGATTGCTCATCCGGACTACGCTAACGCGGGCGGCTTGATCGGTTACGGTGTCAACATTGCCGACATGTTCCGGCGCGCGGGCTATTTCGTGGACAAGATACTCAAAGGCGCCAAGCCGGGCGACGTGCCGGTGGAGCAGTGGAGCCGGTTCGAGTTCATCGTCAATCTAAAGACCGCCAAAGTGCTCGGCATCAAACTGCCGGATCTCGTACTGCAGCGCGCGGACCGGGTGATCGAGTGAAGCGCAAAACCGGACACGTTCGTGCCGGCTTGCGTCGCCGCGTTGGAGCGAACACGTTGTGCCGCTCAACGCGGCGCCCGCTTAAGCTACGCGATAAGGACCAACGATGAACAATCGCCGCAAAATACTCGTTGCGCTTGGCGCGGGCGCGCTTGCCGCACCGCTTGCTTCCTTTGCCCAGCAAAAAAACAAGACCTGGCGCGCCGGCTTTCTGGTGGCGGGCCCCCGCCCGCCCGCGATCGACGCACATTACATCGGCGCTTTCGTGCGCGGCATGCGCGAGCTCGGCTATGTTGAAGGCAAGAATCTGGCCATCGAGTGGCGCTTTGCCGAAGGCAACTACCTGCGCCTGCCCGACCTCGCCGCAGAGCTGGTGCGCATGAACGTTGACGTGATAGTCACCGGCGGCGGATCGGCCAATCGCGCGCTGCAGCAGGCGACTTCGACGATTCCGATCGTCAATCCAACCATGTCCGATCCGGTCGGCAACGGTTTTGCGCAGAGCCTTGCCCATCCCGGCGGCAACATCACCGGGCTCGCGCTCACCACCACCGACATGAGCCCGAAGCACATCGAGCTGGCGAAACTGCTGTTGCCGAAACTCACGCGCCTTTCCGCGCTCGTCAATCTCGGCAACCCGGCGCACGCCGCCACCTTCAAGAGCATCGAGGCCAACGCGCTTAAACTGGGCGTAAAAACAGTGCGGCTCGACGCGCGCAATCAGGAAGGCATCGAACGAAACTTCGCAATCATGAAACGCGACCGCGCCGAAGCCGTGATCGTCGCCGTCGACGCGTTTTTTCTCGGCCAGCGCGAACTGATCGCCGAACTCGCGTTGAAACAGCGCCTGCCGTCGATATTTTCGGCACTGGAGCACGTGGAGGCCGGCGGCCTGATGAGCTATGGCCAGAGCCTGACCGACCTGTACCGGCGCGGCGCTGCCTATGTGGACAAGATATTCAAGGGCGCCAGGCCCGGCGATCTGCCGATCGAGCAACCTGCGGTACTTTCCCTCGCGATCAACCGCAGGACCGCCAAAGCACTCGGGCTCGCGATCCCGCAGGAAATGCTGCTGCGCGCGGACAAGGTGATCGAGTAATGACGCGCAAGACCGGCCAGCAGGCTGCCGGCTTGCGTCGCCGCGTTGAAACGGACACGTCGTGCCGTTCAACGCGGCGGGCGCTGCTGGCAGTGCTTGGCGCGGGCATGCTCACGCCGCGCATCGCCTGGCCGCAGGCCACCAAACGCCGCCCCGTTGTCGGCGTGATCCGCGTTAATCCACGCGACACCAACGAAACCTTCATCGAGCCGTTCCGCCGCGATATGGCGACATTGGGGTGGAAGGAAAATGACAACGTCGAGTTTGCGTTCGTCTGGGCTGGCGGGCGTAACGATTCGCTGCCGCTCCTGGCGGCAGACATGGCCGCGCGCGGCGTCGATTTGATCATCACTTTCGGCCCGCTGGGTGCGCGCGCCGCGCAGAAAGCTACGTCGACGATCCCGATCATCGGCATGGCGGACGATCTCGCCGGCGCGGGCCTCGTGAAGAGCATGGCGCGGCCGGGCGGCAATACGACCGGGGTGTCCATCCTCGCCACCGAACTCGACGCCAAGCGGCTCGAACTGCTGCATGAATCCGTGCCCGCGGCCCGGCGTATCGGCGTGCTGCACGACCCTTCGCTCGGCCTTTCCATGCCGGCGGTGCGGGCGGCCGGCCAGGCGATGAAAATTGAACTGGTCTACGCCCCGGCGCAAACCGAGTCGCAGATCGACGCCGCCATCAAAGCGCTGATCAAGGCGCGGGTGACGGCGGTAAACGTCCTCGCGTCCGCGAATCTCAATGCGTTTCGCGCGCACCAGATCGCCGCGTTCGCGCAAGCGCGCCTGCCTGCCATCTACGAATGGCCCGAGACGGCGGAGCAAGGCGGGTTCATGGGTTACGGCCCGCGCAATACGGTCGTTTACCGCCACGTCGCCGAACTCGCGAACAAGATTCTGCGCGGCGCGAAGCCCAGCGAGCTGCCGGTCGAACAACCGACAAAGTTCGAACTCGTGGTCAACATGAAAACCGCCAGGGCCTTGAACATCAGGATTCCCAACACCATTCTGGTGCGCGCTGACAAGGTGATCGAATGAAACGTAATTTCGACAATCCGGGAGTCAACATGCGCAAGCATATCGGCGGTATCGCCGCAGCGTTCGTTACCCTCGCAACCGTCACACTGAGCGGCGTGATGCTTACTGCCTCGCCAGCACGCGCGGCGGACAAAGCCATCCACATCGGCATACTCTCCGGCGGAACTCACGAGGTTCGTGGCGGCCTCGAAGAGGCCCTCATCCAGGGCTTGCGCGAACAAGGCTATGTCGAAGGCAGGAACCTCGTCATCGAGCGCCGTTACGCCGGCGCCAACTTTTCGGTTAAGGTGCCCGAGAACGCGCGCGAGCTTGCCGGCATGAAGCTCGATGCCATCATTACAACCTGCACGCCGTCCACGCGAATCGCGAAAGAGGCCACCACCACGACACCGATCGTCATGGCGGCAGTGTCCGATCCCGTCGGCCAGAACATCATCGCGAGCCTCGCCAGGCCCGGACGGAACATTACCGGACTGTCGAGTCAGGCAGGCGATCTGTTGCCGAAGCGGCTCGAAATGCTCACCGCGCTGATCCCCAAAACGGCAACCATTGCCGTCATGGCGAACGCGGATAACCCCGTGCACGCGCACGGCTGGCAGGCGCTCGCGGACGCAGCGCGACAATTAAAAATTAAACTGATGAAAATCGAAGTCCGCGGCGCCGCCGGGATCACGACCGGCATGGAAACCGCGGCCCGCGCGCATGCCGGCGCGCTTTTTCTCATGCCCGACGATCCACTGTTCTATGTCAACCGTGCGCGCATCGTGGAACTCGCCGCCAAATACCGCCTGCCTGATTTCTACTGGGCGAGCGATTACGTCGACGCAGGCGGGCTCATGAGCTATGGCGAAAACCTGCGCAGCAGCTACCATGGCGTCGGCGCGTATATCGACAAGATCGCCAAAGGTTCCAACCCCGCCACCCTGCCGGTAGCGCAACCGACACGGTTTGAACTGGTCGTCAATCAAAAGACCGCGAAAACGCTGGGCATCACGATTCCACCATCGACGCTGGTGCTCGCGAACAGGGTGATCGAGTGAAACGCGAGGCCGGACACTATCGTGCCGGATTGCGCCGCCGCGTTGGAGCGGACACGGCGTGCCGCTCAACACGGCGCAGACTACTGCTGGCCGTCGTGGCGTGGCCGCTGCTTGTATCCGCGATCGCGGCGGCGGCGCAGGCGGGGAAAA
>JAYWDM010000464.1:0-3855 GCA_043779885.1 Betaproteobacteria bacterium
ACAAGGTTCCTTCGTTCAACACGGGCATGAACTCGCTGCCTAGCTTCATCGCCGGAAACACCGAGATGGCAAGCGTGATCACGGCCACGACAATGGTGAGTTTCTTCCAGCGCATGACCCAGGCGATGACCGGGCGGTAAATCCAGATCATGAAGCGGTTAATAGGGTTTTTCCGCTCGGGCATGATGTTGCCGCGGATGAACAGCAGCATCAGCACCGGCACCAGTGTGATCGACAACAGCGCGGCGCCCGCCATGGCGAACGTCTTGGTGTAGGCAAGCGGCGCAAACATTCGTCCCTCCTGCGCTTCGAGCGTGAATACAGGCAGGAACGAGACCGTGATGATGAGCAGGCTGAAGAACAGCGCAGGGCCCACCTCCCGGCACGCATCGATCATGACCTGCAGGCGCGACGTACCGGGATCTGCCCGTTCCAGATGCTTGTGGGCGTTCTCGATCATGACGATCGCCGCATCCACCATGGCGCCGATGGCGATCGCAATGCCGCCCAGGCTCATGATGTTGGAATTGAGTCCCATCAAATGCATGGCGGTCAGCGCGATGAGCACGCCGATCGGCAACATGACGATGGCAACCAGCGCGCTCCTCGCGTGCATAAGAAACACGATGCAGACCAGCGCGACGATGACACTTTCCTCAAGCAAAGTGCGTTTGAGATTGTCGATGGCGCGGTGGATCAGGTCGGAGCGGTCATACACCGGTTCGATCGTGACGCCTTGCGGCAGTCCGCTCGCGATTTCCGCAATCTTGGCTTTCAGGTTGTGGATCACGTCAAGAGCGTTCTGGCCGTAGCGTGCCACTGCGATGCCGGCGACCACTTCGCCCTCGCCGTTCAACTCCGCGATTCCGCGTCGTTCGTCTGGTGCCAGTTCGACCCGCGCTACGTCGCGGATCAACACCGGCGTGCCCTTGTCCGCCTTGATCACGAGATTTTCAATATCGGAAATGCCGCGCAGGTAGCCCCGGCCGCGCACCACGTATTCGGTCTCGGCCATCTCAATCACGCGGCCGCCCACGTCGCGGTTGCTGGCGCGGATCACTTCGGCGACCTTGTTAAGTGGTATGCCGTACGCCTGCAGTTTGCGCGGCTCAACGGTGACCTGATAGGTCTTGACAAAGCCGCCCACGCTCGCCACTTCCGCCACGCCCTGGGCTTTGGTGAGCTGATAGCGCACGAACCAGTCCTGTATGGTGCGCAGTTCCGCGAGCGAGCGTTGGGCCGCGACCACCACGTATTGGTACACCCAGCCGACGCCGGTGGCGTCCGGCCCCAGCGTCGGGGTGACGCCCCGCGGCATGCGCCCGGACGCAAAATTGAGGTATTCGAGTACGCGTGTTCGCGCCCAGTAGATATCTGTTCCGTCCTCGAAAATGACGTAGATGAAAGACGCGCCGAACACTGAGAGTCCCCGCACCACCTTGGATTTCGGCACGGCCAGCATGGCCGTGCTCAGCGGATAGGTGACTTGGTCCTCCACTACCTGCGGCGCCTGGCCCGGGTACTCGGTGTAGATGATGACCTGCACGTCGGATAGATCCGGAATCGCGTCCAGCGGCGTGCGGATCACGGCGTAGATACCTGCGCCGATAATGAATGCGGTGGCCAGCAACACCAGAAACACGTTGCGTGCCGACCATTCGATGATGCGGCCCAGCATGTCAGTGTCCCTTGTGATCGGTGGCGGCAGGGCTGGCGGCCGCCGGTTGGACGCGAACGATCACGAACTCGCCGGCCTGTTCCTCAATTATGTCGAACGCAATCTTCTGACCGGGTTTCAACTCTCGGAGCAATGCCGGATCCTTGACCTTGAAGCCCATGGTCATCGCCGGCCACTTGAGGCTGGCGATCGGGCCGTGGGCAAGCGTTAACTTCGTGCCTGCTGGATCCACTGCTTCAATGCGGCCTTCGCCGCGATGCGTCGCGGTGGCAGGCGCTGCGACGGACGCGCCGGGCTTGGTCTGAACTTTTTCGCCAGGCGCGGCAGCGTGGGCGCTGTGGCCAAAGCTGCCCAGCGCCGCCTTGAGGTTGCTCTCGGCGTCGATCAGGAAGTTCGCGCTTACGACCACGCTCTCTCCAGCCTTCACTCCGTTGAGCACTTCGATGTAGCCGTCAGTGCGCATTCCCAGCTTCACCGGCCGCGGTTCGAACGCCCCCTCGCCGCGTTGCACCAGCACCAGTTGGCGCGTGCCGGTGTCGAGGACGGCCGAATCGGGCACGGCCAATACCTTGGCACGGCCTCCGCCCGAGGCGATCTCCGCCCGGGCGTACATTGCCGGCTTGAGCAGACCACCCGGATTGGGCAGTTCGATGCGGACTTTGGCCGTGCGGGTTTCCGGCGTGACGGTGGGGTAGATAAACGTCAACTTGCCGGTAAAAACCTTGTCCGGATAAGCGTCAACCTTGATTTTTACGGTCTGCCCCAGGCGCACCAATCCAAGGTCCTGCTCGAACACGTCCGCCAGCAGCCACACCGAAGACAGATCCGCGATCTGGTAGAGCATTTCGCCCGGCATGAATCGCATGCCGGCAACGGCCTTTTTCTCAATCACCACGCCGTTTGCCTGCGCGCGTAGTGTGATCGACTGCCGTGCCTTGCCCTCTTGCTGCAACTGCTGGAGTTCCGCCTCGGAAATGTCCCAGTTACGCAACCGCTGCAGCGCGCTGTCCATGAGCGTGCGCATGTTCGCTTCAATCTCGGGGCTCGCGCCTTTCACGGCCTGCATGCCTTTCCATGCGATCAGATATTCCTGCTGTGCGTTCACAAGATCGGGACTGTAGACCTCAAGCAGCGGCTCGCCCCGGCGCACAACCTGGCCCGTCGTATTCACGTGAAGTTTCTGGATCCAGCCCTCAAATTTGGGCGCTACCGTGTACAACTGGCGCTCACTCGCCTGTATCGTCGCCACGGCCTGCACGGTTCGGGTGAGCTCACGCAATTCCACGGTCTCAGTGCGCACGCCGAGCTTCTGCACCTTGTCGGTATTGATCTTCAATACGGGGCCGCTCGCGGCGGGTTCCCCTCCCTCGTAGACAGGCACATAGTCCATTCCCATCGAGTCCTTCTTCGGCACCGGCGAAGTGTCGGCCAGGCCCATCGGATTTCGATAGTAGAGAATCTTCGCCTTGGGCTTATCCGCCCGCGCCGCCGCGTCCTCGTCGGCATACACCGGCACATAGTCCATGCCGTCGGGTGCTTTCTTGGGCACCGGCGAGGTGTCGGATTGGCCCATCGGGTTACGGTAATAAAGAATCTTGCGTACAGGTGCGGTTGCGCCAGGAGAGTTCGCTGCAGAAGTCATGGGTTTGGCGCTACCCCACCAGTAACCTGCGGCAAGGGCGGCCGCGATCAGCGCGACGAGGACAATCAGTTTAACGATGGATTTCACGTGGGACTCCACTCGGGTGTGAATTCAAATTAATCGGGTGATTTGCCGGTGAGCAGATTGATTTCCGCCAACGCCTTGTTGTGGCTGGCCACGGCCGTCACCAAGCTGATTTCGTAATTGAACACTGTCATCTGGCTGTCGAGCAGAGTCAGGAAATCGGCCCGGTTGACTCGGTATGCGGACAGTGCCGATTCGACCGTGAGCCGGGACTGGGGCAGGATGGTGGTCTGGTACAGCCGCACCGATTGCAGGCTTTGCTCGGCCGCCGCCATCTGCTGGCGCAGCTTGGCGGCGACTTCATTGCGCTGCGCCTGATACAGGCTCTGGGCCTGATCGCGCATCGCCAGGGACTCCGCCACGCGTGGCGCGCGCTTTTCGTCACGCCATACCGGCAGATTGATCGCCACGGTCAGGCTCACCATGTCAGAGCGCCGGGTCCCGTCCGGCA
>JAYWDM010000465.1:0-3852 GCA_043779885.1 Betaproteobacteria bacterium
CGGGGCGCGACTCCAGGGGCGGCCTTCTTTCGGTTACCTTTCTTGGCCGCGCAAGAAAGGTGACCAGCCGCCGGGCTGCCCCCGGCCTCTGAGCCGTGCGCAGCAGAGCTGCTAGGGTCAGTCCTATTCTTTATAGCCCCACGCAACCTGAAAGGTATCGACCTGAACCCGCCAGTCCCGAGTGACGCAGGGTAAAGTTCAGCGCTTGGATGAATTCATTGCCCGAAGCCGCTGGCGATCAATCTTGTCGGTGCCGGTCTTGGGGAGCTCGTCGAGATACTCGATGGTGCGCGGATACTTAAATGGCACAAGTGCTTTCTTGACGAAGTCCTGCAGCGTCCTTGTCGTGGTCGAATCCGTGGCGTGCCCCGGCCGCAGTGCCACGTACGCCCGAAGTGTCATTAACCGGTTTTCATCCTCGAGCGCGAGCACCGCGCATTCCCGCACGGTCGGGTGCTCCGCCAGTGCACGTTCGACCTCCATCGGGTGCACCCATTGCCCGCTCACCTTTACGAGGTCGTCGGCGCGCCCCTCGAACCAGTAGTAGCCGTCGGCATCCTCGCGGAACCGGTCCCCGGTGTAGATCCAGCCCTCCCGCATTGTCTCGCGCGTCTTGTCGGACCGGTTCCAGTAGAACGGCGCATTGGAGTCGCCGCGCACCCACATGATGCCGGGCTCGCCGGTCCGAACCGTGCGTCCCTCCGGGTCGCAAAGCTTGATCTCGTAGCCGGGCACCCGCGCCCCGCTTGCGCCCGGTTTTTGGCGCCCAACCGCATTGGAGAGATAGATGTGCAGCACCTCGGTGGATCCGAGCCCTTCCACTATTCGCAGCCCATGGCGCCGCTCCCACTCGGCGAACATCTCCTGCGAGAGCGTCTCGGCCGCGGAGAGGCACAGCCGCAGGCTCGACAGATCGCGCCGCTCCGAGTCCGGGTGCACGATCAGGGCGTTGTAAAGGGTCGGCAAACCGAAGAAGAGGGTCGGACGATGCCGCTCGATCACGCCATACACTGCCTCGGGGTCTGGCCGTCCCGGGTGCAGCACCGTGGTCGCGCCGACCGAAAACGGGAAGGTGATCGCGTTGCCGAATCCGTAGGCGAAGAAGATCTTCGGTGGCGAGAACACGATGTCGGCCTCGCGGATGCCCAGCACCCGCCTGCCATAGGACTCGTGCGTGTAGGGAGCATCGTGGTGCAGATGGACAACGCCCTTCGGCCGCCCCGTGCTGCCCGAGCTGTACATCCAGAACGCCATCTCGTCGGGATGGGTCTCGACCTCGTCGCGCTCTGCGCGCGCGCCGCTTGTCCAGACATCCCAGCGCGTGACCTCGACCAGATCGAGGGACGGCACCGCACCGTCGCCGACCACGACCAGGTCGCGCAGCCGGCTGGCGCGCACATCGGGATGGCCCAGAAGATTCGCCAGCGAGTCGTGCACAATCGCCGCCTCGGCGCCGCTGTCGCAGAGATAGTAGGCAACCAGTTCCGCGGGGGAAAGCGTGTTGACCAGCACCGGCACGAAGCCGGCCCGTATCGCGCCGAAGATGGCCGCGACATACTCCGGCGTATCGAGCATCACAAGCAGCACTCGGCTGCCGCGCGCGAGGCCCATCGCGGCAAGCCCGTTGCCGACCCGGCACGCAAGCTCACAGAGTTGGGCGTAGGTAAACGTGCGGTCGCCGCAGACGACGCCTGCCTTGTCCGCGCGCCCGGCATCCAGGTTGTGGAACAGAATGCGCGCAGCGTTGTAGCGTTCGGGCACCGTCCAGCCGATCTCCCGCCCTCCGGGCATGTCGGCACCGCAGGGATCGGCCTGGCGCTTCGGGTCGGTGGATCGAGGAACGGCTGCGCGCTCCCGATCGACGCGCGCCATGAAGCGTGGCGCTTCCGCTCGCAAGCGCTCGTCCGGCATGCGGCCGCTGCGGGTCATGTAATCGTAGGCAAGCTGCCAGGGTGCGAGCTTCATCTTCTCGGAGATGCGCTCATACCAGTACGAGCTTGCTGTTGCGGCCGTAACAATCTTTTGGGCGATCGGCTTGCGCGAGCGTTCGTACTCGGCCAGGCCATCGGCGACGTTCTCGCCATGCGCATCGAATGCCGCCGCGAGCGCGATCGAATCTTCCATCGCGAGCCGCGTGCCGGAACCGATCGAGAAATGGCCGGTGCGCGCCGCATCCCCGATCAAGGCGACGTTGTCCGCGGTCCACTGCTCGGTCCACAGCAGCGGGAAGTTGCGCCAGATCGAACGGTTCGAGATAAGCGGGTGCCCACCGAGGTCGGGCGCAAATACGTGCTCACAGTAGATCCTGCTCTCTTCGTCGCTCATCCGGTCGAGACCGGCCCGGTACCACGTGGCCGCGTCGCATTCCACGATGAACGTGCTCATGTCGGGTGCGTAGCGGTAGTGGTGCGCCACGAAGTGGCCATGTTCATTATCACGGAAGGTCAGAGTCAGGCACTCGAACGCTTTCGTCGTTCCGTACCAGGCGAACTTGTTCTTCAGATAACGCATTCGCGGGCGCAGGCGGCCTTCAAGAGACCGGCGCAGAGCGGAGTTCACCCCATCGGCACCGACTACCAGGTCGAACCCGGACAGATCGGCGAGGGACTCGATCTTGCGCCCGTGCTCGACGCGCACGCCGGCCGTCCCGCACAGGCCTTCGAGAATCGTCAACAACTGCAGGCGACCGATCGCGGAAAAACTGTTCCCGTCCACGAGCACGGCTTCGTCGCGGTGCACGATTTTCTGCTCGGGCCAGCGCTCCATCCGGGCTTCGAGCAAGCCGAAGAGCTGGGGTTCGCCAGCACGCAGGAATTCAAGGGCAGCGTCCGAGAAGACCACGCCGAATCCGAACGTGGCGCCGTGCGGATTCTGCTCGAGCACAAGCACCTCGTCCTGCGGGCGTCGCCGCTTGAGCAGGAGGCTGAGGAAGAGGCCGGCAGGGCCGGCACCGATGATCGCAGTGCGCATGGGAGTGCCGACCGTAGCACGCGTTGCGAAGGGACTCAACTTGCCGCCAGTCTCGCCACCGACCGGCAGTGCGGAGAAACGTAGTCAGGCCTGCATAAATGCATAAAGCACTATCAGCAATACCAGATTGAAATCGCCGTTTCCCCCTTGTGGCGATCCGAGCAACTCGCCTTGATGTGGGGCCTTCGACGAGGACTGTGTGCCTGTCGACTCGTTAAGCGCAGCTCCGTTTGCGGGAGCAGGCGCCAAGACTCGGTCCACCGACATCAATACAGGCGCCCATGACTCGGATTCCGCCCCAAGCTACGCCCGCCGGGAACCGAGTCAGTCCCGCAGTGAGGCGCGTCATGTGCGCCTCGCCAGGTCGAGTTCCGCAGTCGCCTCGTCGAGGCAGGCAGCACAGGGGCACCCCGTGAAACGGGGCGCGACACCAGGGGCGGCCTTCTTTTGGTTACTTTTCTTGGCCGCGCAAGAAAAGTGACCAGCCGCCGGGCTGCCCCCGGCCTCTGGAATCGCGGTTCTAGCGAGCTTCGCCCACAAAACATCCCACTGAGGCATGACGGCCCCAGTCGAAAACAGCGGTCCCCGCCGCTGTTGCCGCGGTTCATTACCGCATCTGTCGCGCGACTCGGGCGGCGATCTCGCGTGGCTCGCATACAATGGAGGGATGAAGGATTTCCTGCCTTCCCTGGAAACGCTGCAGACAGCGGCGGCGATCGTCTACGAGACCATGGCCCCGACGCCGCAATACGCCTGGCCGCTGCTGAAAGCCGCGGTTGGCGCCGAAATCTGGGTCAAACACGAGAACCACACCCCCATCGGCGCCTTCAAGCTGCGCGGCGGGCTGGTCTACTTCCGTGACTTTTCGCAGCGCACCGGCAA
>JAYWDM010000466.1:0-3852 GCA_043779885.1 Betaproteobacteria bacterium
AGGCCATGGGTACTCCTCAGTCAATTTTCACGCCACGGGGCACGCGCTGGCGTGCCCAATCTACCCCACCCGCATATAACGACGCAAGGAGCAGGCGCCCTGCATGATTGACATGTCACACCATGCTCCCTAATATTTCATATTTCGCACGCATTTCTCCCGGTGGTCACTCCTCCCCCCAGCCGTCCGCGCACGCCCGCACCCGCCATTCCGCTGCTGACTGACCGCGCGTACGAGCGCATCCGGCACGACATCATCACGTGCGCGATCGCGCCGGGCACCGAGATTTCGGAGCCGCAGTTATGCGCCCATTATCGCCTTGGCAAGGCGCCGGTGCGCATGGCATTGAACCGGCTCGCCCATGACGGGCTGTTGCGGGCGATTCCACGCCGCGGCTATCGGGTCACGCCGGTCACGCTCAAGGACATCCATGACGTGTTCGAGCTGCGCCTGATGCTTGAACCGGCCGCCGCGCACATGGCGGCAGGCAAGGTCGATGCGCAGCGGCTGCGCGTGCTCGACGAAGCGTGCCGTCCCGGCTACCAGCCGAACGACAGCAAGAGCATCACGCGCTTTCTGGAAGCCAACAAGGCCTTCCACGTGGCGATCGCGCAGGCGACTGGCAATGGCCGGCTCGCCGCCATGGTGGCGCAGCTGCTGGACCAGATGACGCGGCTGCTGCACCTGGGCCTCGGGCTGCGCAATCAATCGCACGAAATGCAGCACGCGCATCGCGCGCTGGTGAAGGCGCTGTCGCGCGGCGACGGCGAAACCGCCGAGCGCATTTCACGCGAACAGATCGATGCCGTGCGCGGCATGGTGCTCTCGGCCATAATGACCAGCAGCGCCGTGATGAATCTCGCGATCACCACCGAGCCCTAACCGCCACAACGCAAACCCGGAGAAACAATGAAAGCCGTAGTCCTCAAGCAGCATGGCGCCATCGACGGCCTCGAATACGTCGCCGATTTTCCCGACCCGCAGGTCGTCGCCGGGCACGTCGTGATCCGCGTCGGCGCGACATCGTTCAACTACCACGACATCTTCACCGTGCGCGGCATGCCGGGCATCAAGGTGCCGCTGCCGATGATCATCGGGCTCGATATCGCCGGCGAAATTCTGGAAGTCGGCAGTGGTGTAACCGAATGGAAGGCGGGTGACCGCGTGCTCGTCAACCCGCTCAACAAAGACAAGGGCCTGATGGGCGAGATGATGCACGGCGGGCTTGCCGAAAAATGCCTGGTCGCCGCGGAACAACTTATCCGCATGCCGGCTGACGTGACGTTCGAGCAGGCTGCCGCGCTGCCTGTCGCCTACGGTACCGCGCACCGCATGCTCATCACCCACGACACCATCAGGCGCGCCGACAAGGTGCTCGTGCTGGGCGCCAGCGGCGGCGTGGGCACCGGCTGCGTATTACTGGCGAAAATGCTCGGCGCTGAAGTCATTGCCTGCGCGAGCAGTGCCGACAAGCTTCAACGCCTGACAGATCTCGGTGCCGATCACGTCATCAATTACAAGGACACCGATTTTTCGAAATGGGCAGTCGAAAAATTCGGCAAGCCGCAACGCCGCAATTACGAGGGCGGCGTGGATGTCGTCATCAATTTCACCGGGGGCGATACCTGGGCGCCATCGCTGAAGTGCGTCAAGCGCGGCGGCAGGATACTCGTATGCGGCGCAACCGCCGGCTTCGACCCGAAGGAAGACCTGCGCTACATCTGGAGCTTCGAGCTTAAAATCACCGGCTCGAACAGCTTTTACGACGAAAACCTCACGGCGCTGATGGATCTCATCCAGCAGGGCAAAATGCAGCCGGTGATCGACGCAGTGCTGCCGCTCGAGAAAGCAGCGCAGGGCCTGAAGCTCATCGAGAACCGCGAAGTATTCGGCAAGGTGGTGATTTGTCCCTGAGCGGCCCGCGCCCCGCGGATGCTGCCGACACCGTGCCGGAACCGGAGCCGCGCGGTTATGCGGGCAACCTCGGATTGCTGTTCGCCGCGCACGCGCGCTCGGAGCGCACGGCCATCGTCGATCTTCATGCCGCCGGCAATCCGCGCCGGATCAGTTATCGCGCGCTCGATGCGATGTGCGATGCCGTCGCGCGCGGACTTGTGCGCGCCGGGCTCCGGCCCGGCGACCGCGCAGGCATACTGTCGCTCAATCGCGTCGAGTTCGTCGCCGCGCTGCTGGGCGCCATGCGCGCCGGCATCGTGCCGGTACCGGTCAACATCAAGCTCAGCGCCGATGCGATTGCATTCATACTCAGGGACGCCGCTGCGCAAATCGTATTTACCGAGCCGGCATTGCGCGAACTATGCCCTGCCGGGCTGCGTATCGTCGAGTTCGGCGGCGATGGCGATGACGCGTACGAACGCTTTGCGGACCCCGGCGCCTTTACGGCATTTGATCCCGCGCCTGACGCGGTTGCCGTGCAGCCTTACACGTCGGGCTCCACCGGCCGCCCCAAGGGCGTGCTGCTGACGCATTACGGCCAGAACTGGAGCCGGCGCGTACTCGCGTGGTCGCGCCGAACCACGTCGCGCGACGTGATCCTGGTAGCCGCGCCGCTTTATCACAAGAACGCGTTGAATGCGATCAAGCAGGGACTCACCGCCGGCGCAATGCTGCCGCTGCTGCCGCAATTCAGCGTCGAGCGCTATATCGACGCCATCGGCGCGTACCGCTGCACCGTGATTTCCGGCGTGCCGACCATGACGGCCATGGTGCTGGCGCAAAAAGAGCGCCTCGCCGGCATCGACGTAAACCCCGTGCGCACCGTCATGATGGGAAGCGCTCCCGCATCGCGCCGGATACTGGACGAACTGCGGCAATACTTTCCGCGCGCCGAAGCGCTGGTCGTGTATGGCGTGACCGAAGGCGGCCCGGTACCGCTCGGCCCGCACCCGCAGGGCAAACCGCGTCCGCCGGGCTCGATCGGGGTTCCGTACGCGGGCACCGAGGCCAGGCTTGTCGGCGGCGCCACGCCCGACGAGGGCGAACTGATCCTGAAAAATCCCGGCATTCTGCTCGCATATCACAACCTGCCCGCGGAAACGTCCAAACGCATCCGCAATGGCTGGTATTACACGGGAGACATCTGCCGCCGTGACCGCGACGGTTTTTACTATTTCGTCGGCCGCAACGACGACATGTTCGTGTGCGGCGGCGAGAACATCTTCCCGATCGAAGTCGAATCCCTGCTCGAACGCCATCCCGCCGTGCAGCAGGCGGTGGTGCTGCCTTTCGCGCATGAATTGAAAGGGCAGGTGCCGTACGCGTTTATCGTCCTGCGCGCCGGCCGCACCGCGACCGAGGATGAGATCAAGTCCTACGCGCTCGCCGGCGCTCCGGCGTACCGGCACCCGCGCCGCGTGTTCTTCCTCGACCGCATGCCGCTCGCCGGAACCAACAAGATCGACCAGCCGATGCTGCGGCGCATGGTTGGCGATAGTCCTGTCAGTACACCAACCACCGGAGCAAGCCATGGCTGAAGCGATGACCATCGAAAAACTGCAGCAGCTCATCACGCGCGGGCCATTTAACCAGTGGCTGGGCTTCACCGTCCTGACCATGGACGACACCGGGATCGAAATCAAAGCCGCGTGGCGCGAGGAATGGGTGGTGAATCCCGTCCGCCGTTACACGCACGGCGGAATTCTCGTCGCGATCATCGACGTCGCCGCCGATTACGCGATCGCCGCGCAACTCGGACGCCCCGTGCCGACCATCGACATTCGCGTCGATTATCACAAGGCCGCGATGCCGGGCGATCTCATCGCCAAGGGGAAGATCGTGCGCAACGGCAGCCAGTACTCAACCGCCGAAGCCTACGTCTACGACACGGAAGGC
>JAYWDM010000467.1:0-10732 GCA_043779885.1 Betaproteobacteria bacterium
TAGCTGAAGACGTTGAATGCGCGGATGTCCTTCGCCAGCCACTGCGCCAATTCCAGCAACATTAGTGTGTTCCCCCCGCGTCGCCCGTCAGGGCGTCGACCACGCGCTCCATGCGCATGAATCGCGAGCCCTTGACAAGCAGCGTCGCGCCCGGCGCGGCGCTCTCACGCACCATGTACAGCAACCCGTCGAGGGAGTCCGCATGAACGCCGGCGGCGCCGAACGCCAAAACGGCGTTGCGTGATTGCTCGCCGAGCGCGAATAGCGAAGAAATATTGCCGCTGCGCGCGTAAGCGCCGACCTCGCGGTGATATTCGGCGCCGCGCTCGCCGACCTCGCCCATGTCGCCTAGCACCAGCACCGTGGGCGGCGCGCACTTGGCGAGCACATCGATCGCCGCGCGCACCGAATCGGGATTCGCGTTGTAGGTGTCGTCAATCACGGTTGCGCCGTTCAATGCGCGCTTGACCTGCATCCTCCCGGTATACGGCCGGAAATTGTCAAGACCCGCGCCCAGCGTCTCCGGCGCCACGCCGACCGCGTGCGCGCATGCGCATGCGGCGAGCGCGTTGCGCACGTTGTGCAGTCCCGGAATCGCCAATGTCGCCGCCGTGTCGCCCGCCGGCGTGCGCACGCGAATTTCGCTCGACAATTGCTTAAGTACGTATCCGCCGCTCACCGCCGCAGTGGTCCCGGCTCCGAAATCGACGACGCGACGCTCGCCGGCGGCGCACCGGAAGTAACCGGCAAATGCGTCGTCGGCGTTTATCACCGCGGTACCATCGGCCGGCAGAGCGGCGAACACCGCGGCGTTCTCGGCCGCCACCGCTTCCACCGTCGACATGAATTCCATGTGCTCGCGTTGCGCGTTATTGACGAGTGCGACGGTCGGCGCCGCCAGCGCGGCCAGCTGCGCGATTTCGCCGGGATGATTCATGCCCATCTCGATCACCGCGTAACGGTGTTCACGCCGCAATTCGAGCAGAGTCAGCGGCACGCCGATGTGATTGTTGAGATTGCCGCGCGTCGCCAACACGCAGGATTGAGGATCGAGGATCGGGGATTGGGTTGCTTTGCATGCTTCGCGCAATATCGCCGCGAGCATCTCCTTCACCGTGGTCTTGCCGTTGCTGCCGGTCAGGGCGACCAGCGGTATCTTGAACTGGCCGCGCCAGTAATTGCCGAGCCGGCCGAGCGCAGCCAGGCTGTCGTTGACCACAATCTGCGCCAGCTTCAGGTCCGCGGACGCGCATTCGACGAGCACGCCGGCCGCGCCGGCCGCTGCGGCCTGCGCGAGAAAAGCGTGGCCGTCGAAGTGCTCGCCTTTCAACGCGACGAACAGTTCGCCGCGCTTGATCGCGCGGCTGTCGGTGGAGACTGCCGTGAATTCGGCGTCGCCGCCGGTGCAACGCGCGCCGAGCGCCTGCGCCGCCTGCGCGATGCGCATCATGCGGAAGCCCGTTTCAAGGCCGCGCGCGCAACGGAGATGTCGCTGTGGGCGCGCCGCACGCCGCGTATCTCCTGATAAGTCTCGTGCCCTTTGCCGGCGATCAACACGACGTCGCCGCGGCGCGCCGCGCCCAGGGTTTCGGCAATCGCGCGGGCGCGGTCCGGTTCGACCCTGCAATCGCCGCGCGCACCCTTAAGGATATCGGCGATGATCGCGTGCGGATCCTCATGGCGCGGATTGTCGCTGGTGATCACGACGCGGTCTGCCAGCCGCGTCGCGACGGCGCCCATCAACTCCCGCTTGCCGCGATCGCGCCCGCCGCCGCAGCCGAACACGCAAATGAGGCGTCCGGCGGCGCCGCCGGTCAAATCGCGCAAGGCGCGCAACACCTGCTCCAGCGCGTCGGGCGTATGCGCATAGTCGATCACGACCAGCGGCCGCCTGCCCCCGCCGATCTTCTGCATGCGCCCCGGTACTGCTTTGAGCCTGCCGAGCGTTGCGACAGCATCTTTCAGCTTGATGTCGCTCGCCAGCAGTGTCGCCAGCGAACCCAGCAGATTGGATGCATTGTGACGGCCGAGCATGGAACTCTCGATCGTTGCCCGGCCCCACGGCGTCTTCACGTCGAAATGCATGCCGGCAGTGCCCGTCGTTAGATTGCTGCCGACCACGCGCGGCACGCGGCGCGTGGTTCTTACGCGAGCGTCAAATCCGTAGCCGAGCACCGTGAGTCCGCGCCGGCGCACGCGGCGCGCGAGATCGCGGCCGAAGTCATCGTCGAGATTGACGATCGCATGCGTGAGCGACTCGCATTCGAAAAGCCGCGCCTTGGCGCGCCGGTAACCGCGCATCGTATGGTGATAGTCGAGATGGTCGCGCGTCAGGTTCGTGAGCAGGGCCGCGTCGAATTCAACACCCGCGACGCGGTCCTGATCGAGACCGATCGACGACACTTCCATGCTCACCGCGCGCGCGCCGCGGCGCGCAAACTTCGCCAGCTCGGCGTGCAGCCACACCGCATCCGGCGTGGTATTGGCGAGCGGCCGCAACGGCCTGCGCATGCCATAGCCAAGCGTGCCGATGACCGCCGTGCGCACGCCGCACTGATTGAGCGCCTGCGCTATCCACTGGCTGCACGTCGTTTTGCCGTTGGTGCCGGTCACGCCGATCATCCGCAGCCGCGCGCTCGGCTCGTCATGCACGTGGCTCGCGATGAGGCCGGCGCGCGCGCGCAGATGCGGGATGCCGAGATGCGGCACGCGCCACGCCGGATTCCACTGAAAACCACGCTTTTCCCACAGGATCGAAGCGGCGCCACGCTCGATCGCCTGCGCGATATAACGCCGCCCATCCTGCGTTTCTCCCGGGTACGCGACAAACGTCGCGCCGCGCTCCACGCGCCGGCTGTCGGTTGCAAGCCGTTGGATGCCGAGTTGATCGATGGCGGAGAAGTTCATACTTCCTCGCGCACCACCGGCGCGCCGGGAGGCGGCAGGACGACGTTGTTCAGCGGCGCGTCCGGTTTGATGCCGAGCAATCGCAGCGAGCCGGCCATCACATTACGGAACACGGGGGCGGCAACGGTGCCGCCATAATAGTGGCCCGCTCCGGGCTCATCGATCATCACCGCGACGATCAGCCGCGGGTCGGAAGCCGGGGCGAAACCGATGAATGAAGAAACGTATTTGTCGGCCGCATAACTCGCGCCGTCGAGTTTGTGCGCGGTACCGGTCTTGCCGGCCACGCGGTAGCCGGTAATCTGCGCGAGTGGCGCCGTACCGCCGGGCTGCACGACGAGTTCGAGCATCCTGCGCACCTGCAGCGCCGTCTGCGCCGAGATCACCCGCGTCGTCTCGAGCGGCATGTCGAGCTTCACCACGGTCACGGGCTTGATGCCGCCGTCACCCGCAAATATGAGGTAGGCCCGCGCGAGTTGCAGCAGGCTCAGCGAGATGCCGTGGCCGTAGGCCATGGTGGCCTGTTCGATCGGCCGCCAGTGCCGGTAAGCGCGCAGCTTGCCCGCAACTTCTCCGGGAAACCCGGAGCGCGGCTGCGTGCCGAAACCGACCTGATTAAACATGTCCCACAAGACTTCCGACGGCATGGCGAGCGCCATCCTGGCGGCGCCGACGTTGGATGATTTCTGAATGACCTGCGCGACCGTGAGCGCCCCGCCCCCGTGCACATCATGGATCGTCGCGCTGCCGATGACGAGTTGCCCCGCGCCGGTCTGGATCACGCTGTCAGGTTTGTAAAGTCCGCTCTCGAGCGCCGCCGCCACCGTAAATGGTTTCAACGTTGAACCGGGTTCGAAGAGATCGGTCACCGCGCGGTTGCGCGTACGGCGGGGATCGCGTTTGCCGCGGTTGTTGGGGTTGTACGACGGCTGGTTCGCCATCGCCAGCACCTCGCCGGTCTGCACATCGATGACGACGATGCCGCCGGCTTTGGCGCGATGGGCTTCGACCGCGCTTTTCAGTTCGCGATACGCGAGGTACTGGATTCTCGCATCGACCGACAATGCAAGGTCGCGGCCCTGCTGAGGCAGGCGTATGCTTTCGACGTCCTCGACGATGTGGCCGAGGCGGTCCTTGATGACGCGCCGGCTGCCGGGCTTGCCGGCGAGTTGATCGTTGAACGCGAGTTCCAGCGCTTCCTGGCCACGATCGTCGATGTCGGTAAAACCGATCAGGTGCGCGAAGTAATCGCTGCCCGGATAATAGCGGCGGTATTCCCGTTGCAGAAAAACGCCAGGGACGTCGAGTTCCATCACTTTTTGCGCCTGCTCCGGCGGCAGGTGACGCTTCAGGTATACGAAATCCCGGTGCGCATCGGCGAGCCGCTTCTGGATTTCGCCGCCGTCGAGTTCAATCAGTTGCGACAGGCGTTTCATCTGCTCCGGCGTAGCCGTGACATCGGCGGGGCTTGCCCCTACCGACGCGACCGGAGTCGAGATTGCCAGGGGCTCGCGATTGCGGTCGGTGATCATGCCGCGCGTGGCCGGGAGTTCGATCACGCGGCCATAGCGTGACGCGCCTTTTCGTTGCAGGAAATCGTTGTGCAGTCCCTGCAGGTATACCGCGCGCGCGATCAGCACGCCAAAACCAAGCAGCAACAGGAGCAGCACGGCGCGGGAACGCCAGCCCGGCAGGGTAAACGCGAGGCTCTGCGTGGCGGCATTCACGGCGCGACGACCTGCACGCGCGAGGCCGGCGGCACGCGCATTTTCAGCTGGCCGCTGGCGATTTTTTCGACGCGCGCGTGCATCGCCCACGTGCTTTGCTCGAGTTGCAGCTGTCCCCACTCGATGCCGAGTTGCTTCGCGAACTCCTGCTCCTTTTGCAGTTCCACATACAGCTTGCGCGCCTTGTGCTGCGAGGTCACGACCGCGAGGGCGCAGGCGACCAGAACGGCGAACAGGGCCAGGTTCAGGCGCGCGATCAAATTGCCGCGTCCCCGGTGCGCTCGGCAACCCGCATTACGGCGCTGCGCGCGCGCGGATTTGCCGCCACCTCGTCAGCGCCGGGCCGCTGCATCTTGCCGATCAACCTCAACGGCGGTCGCGGCAGGTCGGCGGCGCGCAGCGGCAAGCGCGCCGGCAAATGCGGCGGCTGCGAATGCGTGCGCAAAAAGCGCTTCACGATGCGATCTTCGAGCGAATGAAAACTGATGGCCACGAGCCGCCCCCCGGGCGCCAGCGCCGCCACGCATTGGGGCAACACGGAGGTCAACTCCGCGAGCTCCTGATTGATGTGAATCCGAAAAGCCTGAAAGGTGCGCGTCGCTGGATTCTGCCCCGGCTCGCGCGTGCGGACGACCTTGGCCACGATCCCGGCAAGCTGACGTGTGGTAACGACAACGCCCCGCGCTGCAACAAGCGCTGCTGCAATCTGCTTAGCAAACCGTTCTTCGCCATAATTGCGGATGACCTCCCTGATTTCCTGTTCGCCGGCGTTTGTCAGCCATGCGGCCACGGTCACGCCGCGGCTTGTGTCCATGCGCATGTCAAGCGGTGCATCGACGCGGAAACTGAAGCCGCGCAGCGCATCGTCAAGCTGCGGCGACGACACCCCAAGGTCGAGCAGGATGCCGTCGACATGCGCCACATCACGCGCTTGCAGCACGTCGCGCAAACCGCTGAAACTCTGATGCACAAGCTCGATCCGTTCATCATCGATGCCTCCGCGCTCGGCGATCGCCACCGGATCGCGATCGAGCGCAATAACACGGCCGCGCTTGCCAAGGCGCGCCAGAATCTCGCGGCTGTGGCCGCCGCGGCCGAACGTGCAGTCGACGTAAATGCCGTTCGCTCGCACCTTCAGTCCGTCTACCGCCGCGTGTAACAAAACCGGAGTGTGTGAGCCCAGGCTCACAACGAGAAACCCTCCAGTTCCGGCGGCAGGTCGCCGTCGCTGAAGCCGGCGCCGCGCGCCAGCACCTGATCCCATTTCTCCTGGTCCCACAATTCGAATTTGTGCCCCTGACCGACGAGCACGACGTTCTTGCCGAGCGCTGCAAAGTCGCGCAGCGCGGGCGAGACAAGAACGCGGCCCGCTGCGTCCATCTCGGTGTCCTCGGCATAGCCGACAAGCTGACGCTGCAGATCGCGTATGCGCGGATTAAGACTCGAGAGGCTCATCAGCTTTTGCTGGATCGGCTCCCAGTCGGGCTGCGGGTAAACCAGCAGGCACTTATCGTAGTCGGCGGTAATCACCAGCCGGCCCGCGCAGCGCACCAGCAACGCTTCCCGGTAGCGGGACGGCACTGCAAGCCTGCCTTTGTTGTCGAGACTTAACTGAACTACACCGCGAAACACGACTCCCCCACTTTCAGGTGCTAAAGTCAGATTTTTCCCACTTTTTCCCACTACTACCCACTATATGAAAAACATACGGCAGGGTCAAGCATAGAAAGTCTATTTTCTGTTTTAATGACAATGACTTATGACTACTAATTCAGACATGAGTGAGCTTCAATAAAATAAAAACTTTAATAAACAGATAGATAAATTGTAAACTGAATGTATTACCTTAAATTTATTTTTTTGGATCAACGAGTTAACTGCGAAATCGGCGTTGCGAAAACGCAACACTTCGAGGGTTGGCACGCCAGTTGCGAGGAACGAAGCAAAAAAGGCGGGCCGCGCACAAATTCCGCGCCCATTGCCGCCGGCGTATGCCCCGAGTAGTTATCGGCGCGCGCGATTACGCGGACGACCACCGAACGTCATGCGCAAGCGCATGGCTGGCTTGCCATCGCGCAAAGCGTTGACCAACTTCAGGGGAAACGGGTGGCTTTTTTAGGGCGGCTGCGATTTGCCGCAATGCGTGCGACTGTGTCTCACCACTTGCTGGCGCAAGACGCATGCGATGTGAGCGTTTGCTTTGCATCGCTCACGCGAGTTCCCGTCGACGACACGGTCACTGCAACCCGCAGTCGGCCCGCAGGCAATTCAGCCCGGCACTTCGCCGCCCGCCTGCTGTACGACATCGCCGCACGATCGAATGCGGCGCCGGCAAAGTTGAATCGTCGTGCCCGGCCGGATTGCAGTTTCGATCAAATCGCTGCGGCGATCGCCTTACCCATATCTGCCGTCTGCGCCTTGCCGCCGACATCCGGCGTGCGCGGGCCTTCGACGAGAATCGCTTCAATCGCGTCGACAATTGCTTTTGCCGCATCGGGATGGCCAAGATGCTCGAGCATCATCGCGCCCGACCAGATCTGGCCGACCGGATTCGCGATGCCCTTGCCGAAAATATCGGGGGCGGAACCGTGCACCGGCTCAAACAGCGATGGAAACTCGCGCTCGGGATTGATGTTGGCCGACGGCGCAATACCGATGGTACCGGTGCATGCCGGCCCCAGATCGGACAGGATATCGCCAAACAGGTTGGAGCCGACGACCACATCGAACCAATCGGGGTGCATGACGAAATGCGCGGACAGAATATCGATGTGATACTGGTCGGTCCTGATATCGGGATACTGCGCCGCCATCGCTTTGAAGCGCTCGTCCCAGTACGGCATCGTGATCGAGATGCCGTTCGATTTGGTCGCCGACGTCACGTGCTTTTTCCCGCCCTTGCGCGCGAGTTCGAAGGCAAAACGCATGATGCGATCGGTGCCGCGCCGCGAGAAGATCGCCTGCTGCGTTGCGAACTCGTCCTCGGTACCTTCGTACATGCGCCCGCCGATCGACGAATACTCGCCCTCGCTGTTTTCGCGCACGACCCAGAAATCGATGTCCCCGGGTTTGCGGTCCGCGAGCGGACACTTCACGCCGGGCATCAGGCGCACCGGCCGCAGGTTCACGTACTGCTGGAAGTTGCGGCGAAACGGAATCAAGAGCCCCCACAGCGAGACGTGATCGGGCACCGTCGCCGGCCAGCCTGCCGCGCCAAAAAACACCGCGTCGTGCCTGCGCACCTGCTCAAGCCCGTCCACCGGCATCATGCGCCCGTGCTTCGCGTAATAATCGCAGCTCCAGTCGAATTCATCGAACTGCAGCTCGAATCCGAACTTGCGCGCCGCGGCTTCGAGCACGCGCACGCCTTGAGGGCCGGTTTCCCTGCCTATGCCGTCGCCGGGAATGTAGGCGATTTTGTATTTTTTCATGGTCTGTCCTCGCTGAGTTTCCTGCCTGATCAACAATCAATATCCATGGCGTACCGATGTGATGAAATCGCACGCGCCGCGCCTATCGGGTTTGGGAGTCGGCCGATAAGCCGGGTTCTGTCGAAAGCTCGCGCCTCCGTAACAGTCATTCCTCTCGACGTACGGTTGCCCGCACGCTCTAGCCACCTACCCGCAAGCTCGGCGGGCCACGTCAGCGCTTGCCTATTTGGTGTTGCTCCGGGTGGAGGTTGCCGAGCCATTCGCGTTACCGCGAACGCGGTGCGCTCTTACCGCACCTTTTCACCCTTACCTGATCCGCTCCACCCCATTACGGGCGGGGCGCTGCGGCAAGCCGCAACGCCCGGCGGCCATCGGCGGTTCGTTCTCTGTGGCCCTGTTCCTCGCCTCGCGGCGGACGGTCGTTAGCCGTCACCCTGCCCTGTGGAGCCCGGACTTTCCTCTGCCGGCGCAATAAAAAGCACCGACAGCGACTGTCTGGCCAACTCCCGCGCCCATACTAACATGCTGCATCCCGCACTGTTCCCGGCATTGTTTTTCCGTGACTTTCATGCGGCACGAATTCGCCGTCCCATTGCGGAACCAATCGCCGGGCACAGGGTCAACCTTATGCAAGGGCAGTTGAAAAGTGTTTCTCTATAGCGGGTAAGTCCGGTTTTTTATCCACCACAGGAGGTCATATACCGAAAACCATCGAGTCCACCTGACGTGAAGTGAAACGGCACGCGAAGTGCCACCTACACGCCGTAACGACGGCGTAGCAGCACCGCCACAAGACTGTGGCAATAGAAAAGCCCCGTTCCATGCGGGGCTTTTCATTGCAACCGGCGCATGCGTTACAGCATGCGCCACGCGACGGTGCCTCCCGCGCGAAACGGCACCAGCGTGTCCGCATGAAACGGCAGTTCCTGCGCTACGTTCCAGGTTTCCTTGACCAGGGTGATTTTGTCCTGGTTGCGCGGCAGCCCGTAGAACGCCGGCCCGAATACGCTCGCGAATCCCTCGAGCTTGTCGAGCGCGTTATAAGCGCCGAAGATCTCGGCGTAGAGTTCGATCCCCGCATGCGCCGTGTACATGCCTGCGCACCCGCACGCCGCCTCCTTGGTATTGCGTGCGTGCGGCGCGCTGTCGGTGCCGAGAAAAAATTTCGGATTGCCGCTGATGGCGGCCCCGATCAGCGCCTGCCGATCGTCTTCGCGCTTGAATACCGGCAGGCAGAAGTGGTGCGGACGGATGCCGCCGGAAAACAGCGCATTGCGGTTGAGCAGCAGATGATGCGCGGTGATCGTCGCGGCAATGCGCGGCGGCGACGCGAGCACGAAGCGCACCGCCTCCTTCGTGGTGATGTGCTCGAAGACGACGCGCAGCTTCGGGAATTTTTGCAGCACCGGCATCAGCATGCGGTCGATGAACAGCTTCTCGCGGTCGAAAATATCGACGTTTTCAAACGTCACTTCACCGTGCACCAGCAGCGGCAGGCCGCATTCCTCCAGCGCGGCCAGCGCGTCTTCGCACTTGATCAGATCGGTCACGCCCGTCTCTGAATTGGTCGTGGCGCCTGCCGGATAGAATTTCACCGCATGCACCGCGCCGCACGCCTTCGCGCGCCGGATTTCCGCGCCGGAAGTGCGGTCGGTCAGATAAAGCGTCATCAGCGGCTCGAATTGCATGCCCGCGGGCAGCGCCGACAGGATGCGTTCCCGGTAGCGCAGGGCCATTTCGGCCGTCGTTACCGGCGGCCTCAGGTTCGGCATCACGATTGCGCGCGCAAAGCGCCGCGCGGAATCCGGCAATACCGCGCGCATATGTTCGCCGTCGCGCAAATGCAGATGCCAGTCGTCCGGGCGCGTAATGCTGACTCGGGTCATGTTGATCCTTCACTTAAAGGCGCATAGTAAACGCTACCGGACAACTTGCGAAAGTGGCCGCGCGGCAGCCGCCGGCGCCAGCGAAACCCGGCCGGTCAGTGTTTTTTCATCTCCAGCGCGAGCGCGTAGAGCTCATTGCGCTTGCCGCCGGTAATTTCCGTGGTCAGCTTCACGGCCTGCTTGACGGGTAACTCGCCGGACAGGATCTCAAGCACGCGCCGGGCTGCCGCCGCATTCGTGGCATCCGCTGCCGCAGCGCCATCCACCAGCAACACGAATTCGCCTTTAATGCGGTTGGGATCCTGCGCCAACCACGCCGCCGCCGCGTCCAGGGTGCAGGAGTGGATGGACTCGAACAGTTTCGTGAGCTCACGCGCGATCGTAATCGTACGCCCGCCCCCCAGCACCCCGGCGAGATCGGCGACGCTGCCGATTACGCGGTGCGGCGCCTCGTAGAATACCAGCAGGTACGGCAGCACTTTGAGCGCCGCCAGTTCCCGCCTGCGCGCCGCGGCCTGCTGCGGCAAAAAACCATAGAACAGGAAATGCGGCGCCGCGCGGCCGGCGGCGGACAGTGCGCTTATGGCTGCATTGGCGCCCGGTACCGGCACCACCGCAAAGCCTGCATCCCGCACCGCGGCCACCGCAACCGCGCCGGGATCGGAAATCGCCGGCGTGCCGGCATCGCTGACGAGCGCCACGGACTTTCCCTGCGCCAGCAACTGCAGGATTTTCCGCGCCGCGTCGCGTTCATTGTGCTGGTGCAGCGTGATTAGCGGTG
>JAYWDM010000468.1:0-10728 GCA_043779885.1 Betaproteobacteria bacterium
AACCAGACGATCTTGGGCGGGATGCCACGGACGAGCGCAAGTTCGTAGAAATCCATGTCCTTGGTCACGATGGTCGAGTCATTCTGCTTTGCGTACTCCCATACATGGAAATCCGAAGCATGCTCAAGGCCAGCAATTCGGGTCTGGGTCGATCCCGGGAAACGCGCGGAAAGCTGATCGAGAAAGCGGAAGGAAATATTCTGGTCGAGCAGCAGCTTCACGCGGAGCGCGGCATCCGGACGATCCGATGTTCGCGCTCAGCGGCGTAGGCTAGGCAAGCCCGGATGTCTTCGGTGATGAGTTCGGGGTAATCGGCCAGTATCTCCTGCTCCGTCATGCCGGCGGCGAGCCAGCCGAGAACGTCGTATACGGTTATACGAAGGCCCCGGACGCAGGGTTTCCCGCCGCGTTTTCCGGGCTCGACGGTGATCCTGTCCAAGAGTTCCATTGTCATCCCCGATGAGACACGTCCTGTGCGCAGTTTACGTCGCTGGTCAGAGGGTTTCAAGACTACTGACTCGGCAGCCTGCGTCGTGTAAATACACGCCGGGAGGCGAAAATGCCAGAAGGGGTGGGCGGAATAGAGTCTGGGACCGTTTCAACCTGCAACGCTGGCTCCCAGCCACTCGATAACCTCGCCCGCATTCTGGTCCGACGGGAACACGGGATAAAACACCTTCACGATCCTGCCGTCGCGCATGATCAAAGTGATGCGCTTAATGAGTTGCATACCATCGACTTCGAAGGTCGGCAGTTTCAGCGCCCGGGTAAATTCCAGCTTTTCGTCGCTCAAAATCTCAAACGGCAGATGCAGGCGTTCGACCGCCTCCTGCTGGTACACCGTGTCCTGCGTCGACAGGCCAAAGAGTTCCGCGACACCGAGCGCTTGCAGCTCCTGATAATGGTCGCGGAACGCGCAGGACTGCGGCGTGCAGCCGCGCGCGCCGGGTATCGCGTTCCAGCCGGTCGGCACCTCCTGATCGGGACGGCCGGTGCGCGGATAGATGTAGACGACCGTCGTGCCATTGAGTTGCGACAAGTCGACCGCGCGGCCGCGCGTCGAGCGCAACGCGAGCGGCGGCAGGCGCATGCCGGTCAGGTGATTGCATGCGCCGTCGTCCTGCGGGACGGGCAGGTCTTGCGGCAGTTCCATTACGTTGTCTGTGCGCGCCATATTGAAATCCGTGAAGGAGTGAATGGGTGAACCCCCTCACCCTAGCCCTCTCCCCCGGGAACGGGGGAGAGGGAATTCTTCACTCCTTCACTCCTTCACCCCTTCACCCCTTCACCCCTTCACTTGATCAACAAATTCTTAAGCGTATGCAGATAAATCTGCGGCAATTGCGCGAGTTCTTCGACCTTGATGCATTCGTTGATCTTGTGGATCGTCGCATTGGTCGGACCGCACTCGACGACTTGCCCGCAGATGTCGGCGATGAAGCGGCCGTCGGAGGTGCCGCCGGTCGTTGACAGTTCGGTGGTCAGTCCCGTCACCGTCTTGATCGCCTTGGCCACGGCGGCGACCAGATCGCCCTTCGGTGTGATGAACGGCCGGCCGTCGTAACGCCATTCGAGATCATAGGGCACGCCGTGCTTGTCGAGGATGCCGTGCACGCGCGTCTCAAGCGACTCGAGCGTGCTCGCCGTCGCGAAGCGGAAATTGAATTTGATGTGCGCATTGCCGGGGATCACGTTGTTGGCGCCGGTGCCTGCATTAAAATTCGAAATCTGCCAGGTGGTCGGCGGGAAATACTCGTTGCCGTCGTCCCATTTCGTCTGCGCCATCTCGGCGATTGCCGCGGCAACGAGATGGATCGGGTTTTTCGCGAGGTGCGGATAGGCGACGTGCCCCTGCACGCCCTTGACGGTGAGTATGCCGGAGAGCGAGCCGCGCCGCCCGTTCTTGATCATGTCCCCGAGTTTGGTGACCGCGGTCGGCTCGCCGACGATGCAGTAGTCCATTTTTTCGCCGCGCGCCTTGAGTATTTCGCACACGCGCACCGTGCCATCCACCGCGGGGCCTTCCTCGTCCGACGTAAAGAGCAGCGCAATCGATCCGGCATGGTCCGGGTGCTGCGAGACAAAATCCGCGATCGCGACGACGAAAGCCGCCAGCGAGGACTTCATGTCGGACGCGCCGCGGCCGTACAACACGCCGTCCCTGAGCGTCGGCACGAAAGGATCGCTGTCCCACTCATCGAGCGGACCGGTCGGCACCACGTCGGTGTGACCGGCGAAACACACCAGCGGACCGGCCGTACCGCGCCGTGCCCACAGGTTATCGACGCCGCCGTGACTGATCTTCTCGCAGTGAAAACCCAGGGGCTCCAGGTGACTTGTCAGTATGTCGATGCAGCCCGCATCGTCGGGCGTGACCGAGCGACACGAAATGAGTTGTTTGGCGAGTTCGAGGGCGTCGATAGTCACTGGGCGGGCTCTCACGTAACGTTGAGACCGCATCTTAGCAAATCCGCGCGTGCAGCCGGCCTCGATTAACCGCTAAAATGGCCGCAATCCAGGCGCGCCGATCCTGATCCGGGCTGACGGCGCCGCATAACCCGCTGAGGAAAGTCGCGTGCCCGCCTTGCTCGTCTCGCATCATTTCAATGCCAAATTCGGCGGCGACTTCGCTGCCGCGGCCAGACGCGACGGTATCGACGTCGAGTTGCTCGCGCTGCCGCAAGACCCCGAAGCGCGCATCGACGACGCGCTCGCCGCGCGCGCCGAAGTCGCGTATTTCAGCAGCGATCTGTTTCCGCAGTTCGCGAAGCAATTCTTCTCGGCGACGCGCAAAGCGCCGGGTCTGAAGTGGATGCAGGTGTTCAATGCCGGCGTTGATCACCCGGTATTCGCGAGCGTGCTCGAACGCGGCGTGCGTCTCACGACGTCGTCCGGCACCGCCGCCGAGCCGATCGCGCAGACGGCGATCGCGGGCATGCTGTATCTCGCGCGCAACTTTTCGCGCTGGACCGCCGCCCAGCGCGATCGCCGGTGGGACCCGATGCGCCCGGCGGATTTTCCGCGCGATCTGCGCGGCCAGACCATGCTGATCTACGGCCTGGGCGCAATCGGCATGGAAATTGCGCGGCTCGCGCATCTCATCGGGCTCAAAGTGATCGGTGTGCGGCGCAGCGCGGTGCCCGTCGCGCACATCGACGAAATGCACACGCCGGACAAGCTCGGCGAATTATTGCCGACAAGCGACTGGCTCGTGATCGCCTGTCCGCTCACCAACGAAACGCGCGGCATGGTAAACGCGGCGCTGCTCGCGAAATTGCCGCGCGGCGCGCGCTTTATCAACATCAGCCGCGGCGAAGTGGTGGACGAACCGGCGCTGATCGCCGCGCTGCAGAGCGGTCAACTCGGCGGCGCGTATCTCGACGTGTTCGCGCAGGAGCCGCTGCCGGCCGACTCGCCGCTGTGGGACCTCCCCAACGTCATCCTCACACCGCACAACTCGGCGGCATCCGCGGGCAACGACGCGCGCGTCAATGCGCTGTTTTTCGAGAACCTCACGCGCTGGCACGCGAGCCGGCCGCTCGTCAATGAAGTGAACCGCCCATGAAAATCGCCGTCATCCTCGCCTTCGCCCTGGCAAGCGCCGGCGCCGGCGCGCAGAATTATCCGGCCCGCACCGTGCGCATCGTCGTGCCTTACGCGCCCGGCGGCAATACCGATTTCACTGCGCGCGTGATCGCGACCAGGCTCACCGACGTGTTCGGCCAGCAGGTCGTGGTCGAGAACCGCGCCGGCGGCGCGACCAACATCGGCTCGGAGCTGGTCGCAAAAGCGCCGGCGGACGGCTACACGCTGTTGATGGGGGGCGCGTCGAACGCCATCAACATGAGCCTGTATCAAAAACTGCCTTACGATACGCTGCGCGATTTCGCGCCGGTAAGCCTGTGCGTGAAAGGCGCCAACGTGCTGGCGGTACACCCGTCCGTGCCGGTGAAGAACGTAAAGGAACTGATCGCGCTCGCCAAAACCAGTCCCGGCAAACTCAACTACGCGTCGTCGGGGCCCGGCAGCTCAAACCAGATGGCGGGCGAGCTCTTCAAGCTGATGGCCGGCGTCAACATCGTGCACGTGCCCTATAAAGGCAATTCGCCGGCGCTGACCGATACCATCGGCGGTCAGGTCGAAATGATTTTCAGCGGCGTGCCGCTGCTCGTGCCGCACATTCAGGCCGGGCGCATACGCGCCATCGGCATCGGCAGCTTAAAGCGCTTCGCGGCGCTTCCCGACGTGCCGACGATAGCCGAGTCCGGCCTCAAGGGCTACGAGGCGACGACGTGGTTCGGCCTCCTGGCGCCGATCAAGGCGCCCAGGGAGATTGTCGCGCGGCTCAATGCGGAGGCCGGCAAAATTCTGGCCAGCGCCGAGGTGCGCGATCGTTTCGTCAACGAGGGCGTCGAGCCGATCGGCGGCACGCCTGAGTTTTTCGGTGCGTTTATCCGCGACGAGATCGCCAAGTATGCAAAGGTGGTGAAAGCCGCCGGCCTGAAGGGCGAATGAGCGGCAGCGCGCTCACGCCGCAAAGCGGTTTCGCGCGGCTCTTCAACCCGCGTGCGATTGCGGTGATCGGCGCATCACCCGACACTGCGCGCATCGGCGGCCAGCCCATCCCGATATTGCTGGAAAGCGGCTACGGCGGCGGCATTTACCCCGTCAATCCGAAGTACCCGAAGATCGGCGAACTCGCGTGTTATGCGGACATCGCGGAGGTGCCGCAGCCGTGCGATCTCGCGCTCGTGGCGGTCGCCGGACGGCTGGTGCCCGATGTCATCCGGCAATGCGGCAAGGCCGGAATAGCTTTTGCGACCGTGTTCAGCGCGGGGTTTCGCGAAGTCGGCGCCGCGGGCGCCGCGCTCGAAGCGGAATTGAAAGCGGCGGTGGCCGCGAGCGGCGTGCGCGTGATCGGGCCCAATTGCATCGGCACCATGAACCTCGTCGACCGCGTCTACTGCGGTTTCGGCGTCGGCTTCCGCAACCCCGATCTCAGACAAGGGCCCGTCGCGTTCATTTCGCAAAGCGGCGGCTTTGCCTACAGCGTGGTGGCGCTCGCCGACGCCGAAGGCATGGGCTTCAATTACATCGTCTCCGCCGGCAACGAGGCCGACATCACGACGCTCGAACTGGCGGCTGACTTCATCGAGCGCCCCGAAGTCGCGGTGCTGGTGCTGTATCTCGAAGGCGTAACCGACGGCAAGCGCCTGCGCGCGCTTGGGCTCCGCGCGCTTGAGCTCGGCAAACCGGTCCTGACGTGGAAAGCCGGCAACAGCGCCATCGGCCGCGCCGCCGCGGAATCGCATACCGCGAGCATGACCGCCGGTTATGAGCTGTACCGCACGGCGTTTCGTGAAGGCGGGTTCATTGAAGTGCACGACGTGCACGAGGTCGTCGATATCACGCGCATGTTTCTCGCCGGGAGAATGCCGCGCGGCTCCAGCATCGGCATCATCACGACCTCCGGCGGCTCGGCGGTGCTGATGGCCGACGAATGCGACCGCCACGGCTTGACGTTGCCCCGATTTACAGACCACACGATCGAGGCCATCGCGCAAATCGCGCCCAAGCACTGCTCGCTCTCGAACCCGATCGACCTTACTGCGCAGATCAGCGGCAACAACGAGGATTTCAACCGCATCGTCGAACTCGCATTGAACGATGCCAACGTCGATCAGTTGATCGTGCGCTATGGCACGGTGCAGGGTCCGCGGGGCGCGGCGTGGGCGCAGGATCTTGCCGCGATCGTCGATCGCGCCGGCAAACCGCTGGTGGTATCGCTCGGCCGCACGCCTGATTCCGCGGCCGCGGCGCTCGCCGTGTTCGAAGCGCGGCGCATTCCGTGGGTGCTGACGCCAACGCGCACCGCGGTGGCCGCCGGCGCATTGAGCGGATACGCCGCGAAGCAGCGCCGCCTGCGTGCCGCGCAGGCGCGCGGTTCGCGGCGGCTGACGGGGCGCCAGAAACTCGCGCTGCCGCAAGGCGCCGCGCGCCTGAGCGAGGCCGATTCGAAATCCTGCCTCGCCGCCTACGGCATCCCGGTGGTGCGCGAGGTGGTGCTGGCGCCGGCGGTAATCGCCACACTGAATGTCTCGCCGCTTGATTTCCCGCTGGCGGTCAAAATCGACTCGCCGGATTTGCCGCACAAGACCGAGGCGGATGCAGTGCGGCTCAATGTGCAAAGCCTCGCTGACCTCAGGACCGCGGCGGCGGAAGTCGTCGCCAACGCCATGCGCTACAAGCCGGCGGCGCAGATCAACGGCGTGCTGCTTGCCGAAATGGGCAGCGGCACCGAAGTCATCATCGGCGTCGTGAACGACGCATACTTCGGCCCGGTCGTGATGTTCGGGCTCGGCGGCGTATTTGCCGAGTTGCTCCACGACGTGACTTACCGCTTTGCGCCGTTTGACGTCGCAACGGCGCGTGAAATGATTGCCGAAATCAAGGCGGCTGCGCTGCTCACCGGTTATCGCGGCAGCGCGCCGCTGGCGGTCGATGCCCTCGCGGACGTACTGTCGCGCGTGTCGCTGCTTGCCGCCGACCACGCCGACCGCATCGCCGAGATTGATGTCAATCCTCTGTTCGTCAATGCGGCCGGCGTGGTTGCGGCCGACGCGCTGATCGTGCTCAAAAATTGACGCCCCTGTCGCGCAAGTCTAGAGTGCCAAACCAGTCGCAGCACTCCGCCCATCCAGGATTTCTCTCCCGTGTTTGATCAGGTCGACTTCTCCGCGCTCGAATTGCCGGCTTCCGCGCGCAAGCTGCAGCAGGAGGTGCGCGAGTTCGTACGCGCCGAGTTCGCGGCGCTCGCCTACCGGCCGCAGCTCGGGCACACCGAGTTCCACCCCGAATTCACGCGCCGGGTCGCGGCGCGCGGCTGGATCGGCATGACGTGGCCGAAGCGTTACGGCGGCCAGGAGCGCTCTTATCTCGAGCGCTTCGTCATGACCGAGGAAATGCTCGCGGTTGCCGCGCCATGCGCGGCGCACTGGTTCGGCGACCGCCAGTCCGGGCCAAGCCTGTTGCGCTACGGCAGCGAACAGCAGAAACAGCGTTTCCTGCCGGCGATCGCGCGCGGCGAATACTATTTCGCGCTCGGCATGAGCGAGCCCAACTCAGGCTCGGATCTCGCGTCGGTGAAGACGCGCGCCGAGCGGGTGGCGGACGGCTGGCGCGTGACCGGGCAGAAAGTATGGACGAGCTGGGCGCACAAGGCGCACGCGTTCTTCGTGCTGTGCCGCACCGCGCCGGACAGCGGAAACCGGCATGAGGGTCTGTCGCAACTGATGATCGAGCTTGACGCGCCCGGCGTCACGATACGCCCGATCCGGTTCATGAACGGCCACCATCATTTCAATGAAGTGTTTCTCGACAATGTGTTCGTGCCCGACGCTATGGTCGTGGGCGAAATCGGCCAGGGCTGGCAGCAGGTCACCTCCGAACTCGCGCTCGAGCGCAGCGGTCCCGAACGCTACATGACGACGTTTCCGCTGTTCACCGAACTCGTGCGCCGGCTCGGCCAGGCGCCCGACGCGCGCGCCGCGGAAGCGGCCGGGAAACTCGCCGCGCGGCTATGGACGCTGCGCCGCATGTCGCTGGCGATTGCGATGACGCTGGAGCCGCCGTCCGGCGGCGCGCAGGCAGCGCCCGGAATTGCGGCGGGCAGTGCAGCAACCGTCGATCTCGCGACCGAAGCCGCGCTGGTAAAAGACATGGGCACGTTCTTCGAACGCGAAATCATCGATGCTGCGCGTCTGCTGGCCGATGTGGAGCCGACGCCGGAAGCAACCGACACCTTCGAGCGCTATCTCGCGGAAACCATCGTGTGCGCGCCGGTTGCGACCATCCGGGGCGGCACCACCGAGGTATTGCGCAGCCTCATTGCGCGCAAGCTGCTGGGGCCGCTCAAATGAACGATCGGGCAACTGACATGAGCGACATCCGCGCGATGCTCGTCGAGTCAGCCACGCGCCTCTTCGCCGATCAGGTCGACGCGAAAATGCTCGAAGCGGCCAAGCACGATGGCTGGTCGTCTGCGCTATGGAAAATCGTTGAAGAGGCGCAACTCCCGCTGGTGTCGATCGCGGAAGAGGCCGGCGGCGCCGGCGGCACTATTTCCGATCTCGCCGCAGTATTACGAATTGCCGGCCGCTGCGCCGCGCCGATACCGCTCGCCGAAACCGCGCTCGCAGGCTGGATGCTGGCCGGCAGCGGTTTGCAGATTCCCGCCGGCCCGCTCACGATCGCGCCGGCGCACGGCGAATCCGTCGTCGCGCGCAAAGCCGGCGCACAATGGAAGCTGTCAGGCGCAATGAAACGCGTGCCGTGGGCGCGCATCGCGGGCCGCATCGTGGTGCTCGCCGCCGGCCCGGCCGGCGACATCGTCGCCTGCGTCGATCCCGGGCAATGCATGATCACGCCGGGACGCAACCTCGCGTCCGAACCCCGCGACGACGTCATGCTGGACGATGTCCCGGTGGACGCAGGCCTCGCCGCGCCGGCCGCGGCCGGCGTCGATCTTCGCGCGCTGCGGCTGCGCGGCGCGCTGGCACGCTCCCTCTTGATGGCGGGCGCGCTGGAGCGCGCGCTCGAACTTGCGGTTCGCTATGCGACTGAACGGTCGCAGTTCGGCCGCAAAATCGGCCAGTTTCAGGCGATCCAGCAGGAGCTCGCGCGGTTCGCCGGTGAGGTTGCCGCCGCGGTCGCGGCAGCGCTGTCGGCGGCCGGCGCGGTCGAACGCGACGACCATGCAACGCTCGCCGTCGCCGCGGCAAAAATCCGCACCGCCCAGGCAGCGCACGCAGGCGCGCTGATCGCGCACCAGGTGCACGGCGCGATCGGCGTCACCGACGAATACGCGCTGCATCATTCGACGCTGCGCCTGTGGGCGTGGCGCGAGGAATGGGGCAACGAAGCGGCGTGGGCCATGGAACTCGGGCGTTCGATCGCCGCCGGCGGCGCCGACCGCCTGTGGCCGGCGCTCACGCGTGACTAAAGACCCTCCAGAAAGAAGACTTGGCCGCAGATGAACGCAGATAAACGCAGATGAAAATCCAGAACAATCCAGCAAAGCATTTGGTCTCTGACGTTATCTGCGTTCATCCGCGTTTATCTGCGGCTGCAAACCGTTTGATGATCGGATTAGTGCTTGCGCCCGCGACATTCCAGGCGCATGCCCAACCGGCCTGGCAGCCGGCAAAAAACGTCGAAATCGTGGTGCCGTCGGCGCCGGGCGGCAGCAACGACAAAACCGCGCGCGGCCTGGAACGCATCATTCACGACAAGCGGTTGCTGGCAACCACGCTGACGGTGGTCAACAAGCCCGGCGGCGGCAACGCCATGACCATGAATTACCTCAACCTGCACCAGGGCGATGCGCACTACCTGATGATAGGCACGCCGACCATACTCACCAACCACATCATCGGCGCGAGCACGCTCAACTACACCGACTTCACGCCCATCGCTTCGCTCTTCAACGAGTACATCGTGTTTGCGGTCAAGGCCGATGCGCCGGTCAGGAGCGGGCGCGACCTTGCCGAGCGCCTGAAGAAAGATCCGAAGTCGGTGAGCATCGGTTTCGCCACCGCGCTGGGCAGTCACAATCACATCGCGGCGGGTTTGCTGGCAAAAGCGATCGGCGCCGACGTGCGCGCGTTGAAAGTGATCGCGTTCAAAGGCTCGTCCGAAGCTGTCGCCGCACTGCTGGGCGGGCACATCGACCTGGTCACGACCGCCGCCGGCAATGTCGCCGACCAGGTCGAAGCCGGCAAGCTGCGCATCGTCGGCATCGCGGCGAATCAGCGGCTGGCGGGCGCATACGCCGCGGTGCCGACATGGAAGGAGCAGGGCATCAACGTCGTCTTCGGCGGCTGGCGCAGCATCATGGGGCCGAAAGGCATGACCGCGCCGCAGATTGCCTACTGGGAAAAGCTCATGTCGCAGGTGGTGGCGCAGCCGGCATGGAAAAGCGATCTCGAACGCAATTATCTGTCCGACGATTTCGCATTGGGCGAACGCTTCAAAGCCGAGTTGAAGCAGGATTACGCCAGCATGAAGGCCGTGCTGAGCGAACTCGGCCTCGCGAAAAATTAATGGCGCGTTGCAAAATGAATTTCCGGCGGTGCATGTGATATGTTTTTTGCAGTGCAGGCGGCCAGCCCGCACTACGTTTAATTTGCAATGCGCTGCTAATGCCGAAAACCCTACACTCAAGGAATGAAGTCATGACCGCACCCGTCGTCCTCGTCGAAAGTCCCGCGCAAAACGTCGGCCTGATCCGCATCAACCGGCCTGAAGCGCGCAATGCGCTGAACCTCGAAGTCCGCAAGGGGCTGGTCAAAGCGCTTGCGGACATGGCCGACGACGCGAACATTCGCGCCATCGTGCTCACCGGCAACGCGAAATCGTTCGCCGCCGGCGCCGACATCAAGGAAATGGCCGGCGTGGGCAGCATAGAACATCTGCTGCGCGGGACGCACAAGCTGTGGCGCGCAATTTATTCGTGCCCGAAACCCGTGATCGCGGCGGTCAACGGCTTCGCGCTCGGCGGCGGCTGCGAACTCGCCATGACTTGCGACATCATCATCGCGGGCGAATCGGCCAAGTTCGGCCAGCCCGAAGTCAAGATCGGCATCATTCCGGGAGGCGGCGGCACGCAGCGCCTGACGCACGCCGTCGGCAAGTTCAAGGCGATGCGCTACATTCTGACCGGCGACGCGT
>JAYWDM010000469.1:0-3848 GCA_043779885.1 Betaproteobacteria bacterium
GCGCGAGGTTCACGCCCGCCCGCCACTTCAGCAACTCCGCTACGAGGTGGGTTGCGCTGCCCACGCCTGCGGATCCGTACCTGAGCGCGCCCGGCTTGCCTTTGGCAAGTTCGACAAATTCCTTCACCGACGCCGCGGGCACGGCCGGATGCAGCAACAACATGTATTGCGCCGCGGAAAGTTGCGTAACCGGCTGCAAATCGGTCTCGATGTTGAACGGCAGATTGGGATAAAAACTCGGGTTCATGGTGAGCACCGAATTCAGCGTGAGCATCGCCGTATAGCCGTCGGGCGCCGCTTTCGCCACGATCTCGGTTGCGATATTGCCCGCCGCGCCGCTGCGATTGTCGACGACGACCTGCTGCCCCAGCGCTTCACCGAGCCGCGGCGCGAAAATGCGGGCGAGCGTGTCGGCCCCGCCGCCGGCCGGAAACGGCACGATGAGCCGGATCGGTCTGACGGGATATTCAGCCGCAAAAAGCGGCCCGGCCAAAAACAACAGTACGGCCAGCGCCGGCGCGGTGATCAAACGCGAGTACGAATGCATAGTGATCGTCACCAACCCAATGCGTACGCGGGCCGGCGCGGATCGGCGCCCGCGCTCAGGACACCGGTTTTCGGATCGCGCACGATCGCGCACACCGCACCCGCCCTCCATTCGAGATCCGGCCACCATTTCACGTCGTGGCCGCGCGCGGCGAGCTCATCGCCCGTCGCGCGCGGGAAGCGCCCATCCAGATTCAGTCGCCCGGCGTGATACGCGTGCGGCTCCGACGAAGCCGGGTAGCTGTAAGTTCCGCAGCGCGGTGATTCCACCGCGCTTTGCGGGTCCATGCCGAATACGACGATGTTAAGCAGGGCCTGCACCATTGCCTGCGGCTGAATGTCGTTGCCCGGCGAACCGTACGGCATGAAAACCTGCCCGTCTTTCATGACCAGTCCAGGACTCGGCGTCAGCCGCGGACGCTTACCCGGCGCGAGACATGCCGGATGCGCGGGATCGGTCCACGACTGCGAGCCGCGCGACGACGGGACCAATCCGGTACCGGGAATCAGCGGCATGTCGCTCGATTCATCGCTGGGCGTTGCGGAGAACGCATTGCCGTGGCGGTCGATGACGCACACGTACGACGTGTCGCCCGGCGGCGGCGGCTCGCCTGAATCCGCAGGCGGAAGTTTCACGCGCGTCGTGGATCCGCCGCTCACGCTGCCCGCTTCCGGCATGCCCGGATGCGCGCGCTGCAGGTCGATATGGCGTCTGCGTTGCGCCGCGAACTCCATCGCCAGCAACTGGTCGATCGGCACATCGACGAAACGCGGATCGCCGTAGTAGCGATGCCGGTCGGCGAAGGCGAGCTTGAGCGCCTCGGCGAGCACATGGACGTAATCCGGGCTGTTGTGGCCCAGCGCCGCAAGATCGATGCCGGAGAGAATATTGAGTGTTTCGAGCACCACCGGTCCCTGGCACCACGGTCCGCACGCGTACACGTCCAGATCGCGGAATCGGGTGCGCACCGGCGGCTCGAAGCGCACGCGAAATCCGGCCAGATCTTCCGCGGCGAGCCAGCCGCCGTTTTCGCGATGGTAGCGTGCGATCGTCTGCGCGATGTCGCCGCGATAGAACGCGGCGCGCGCGGCATCGAGGCCCGCTGCGCGTCCGCCGCCTGCGTGCGCTTGCTCTTCGTCGGCCATGAATTGCAAAGTGCGCGCGAGATCCGCCTGCACGAAAATATCGTTGACGGCCGGCGGCTTGCCGCCGGGCAGATAGACCGCGGCATTCGACGGCCAGCGGCGGTAGGCGTCCGCGTGATCGACGATGTAATTCGCCATCAGGGGATGCATGGCGAAACCGTCGCGCGCGTAGCGGATTGCCGCCTGCGCTACGTCGCCGAAGCTCATAGTGCCATAGCATTCGAGCGCGGTGATCCAAGCGTCCGGCGCCGCCGGCACCACGGCGCGCAGCAGCCCCGGGGGCATGCGGCCGCCATATTGCGTGCGGAACACATCCACCTGCGCCGCGCGCGGCCAGACCCCGAGGCCATCGATGGTAACCACCTCGCGTCGCCCGGCGAGCCACAGCATGATGGGCGCTACACCGGCAAAATTCACGATGTCTGTCTGCAACACGCCCAGGCAAATGCCGGCGGCAACACCAGCATCGACGGCATTGCCGCCGGCTTCGAGGATGCAAAACCCGGCATGCGCGGCCCCGTAATGACCCGCGGAGATCATGTGGCGTGTTCCGGTAATGGCGGGGCGGAAAGGTTGCATGGGTATGAATCCGGGCTAAATGGAAAGGCGCCGGCAATTGCTCTGCTTTTTTCCGGCGACGTCTGCGCGACGGCGTAACAGTAGCATGGACAGGGAATGCAACCCACCTCCGCGCCGATAGTGCGGGCCCTTACAAGTTTGCTCTAAGGAAACGCTGAACAAGTCTTAACTCGTCTTTCCGGCGTACGCCGGTATCCCCTTCCCCCGCTTGCGGGGGAAGGTAGGATGGGGGCAATCACCTGCACACCGGCGTGCGCCGGTGTGACGAACTTAATCAGAGCTTCCTTAACTCTGTTTCTTCTCCGCGTCCTGTGGGAAAAATATATTCAGGAACATCGCCAGCAGGATCCCCATGACGATGCCATCGGTGACCAGCACTCTGAACGCCTGCGGGATGGCATCGAACGCACCCGGCGGCGCGGCCTGGATGCCGAGGCCGAGTGCCAGCGAGCTGGCCACAATCAGCGCGTCCCGGCGCGTCTTCATGTTGTTGCCGATAATGTCGATGCCGACCGAGGCGACCATGCCGAACATGAACAGCAGCACGCCGCCGAGCACCGCGTTGGGCATCAGCGCGATGATCGCGCCAACTTTCGGTATCAGCGCCATCAGCACCAGGAACGCGCCGCCCGCCGCAACCACGAAACGGCTGCCGACCCCGGTAAGCGAAATCACGCCGATGTTCTGCGAGTAGGAAGTGAGCGCCATGCCGCCGAACAGCGCGGATACCGCCGAGCCGATGCCATCGTTCGCAACCGCGCCGCGAATACGCCAGCTCTCCGCCGGCACGCCGCAGATGCGGCACACCGCGAGCGTGTGGCCGGTCGTCTCCACCGCGGTGGCGAAGAAACAGACGACGACAGTGAGCAGTGCGATGGTTCCCGGCCACTCGGGCGCGCCGTACGGCAGCGGGTTGGGTATCTTGAGCCATTGCGCATTGAACACCGACTGGAAATCGAGGAGCCCGAGCGCGGCCGATACCACATAGCCGATGACCATGGTCACGAACAACGACAGCGTGCGGACGAAACCGGTGGCGTAGCGGCTGATGACGACGATCAGCAAGATCATCAGGGCGGCGAGCCCCAGCGTCAGCGGCTTGCCGAATGCCGGCGTGTTCGCACCGGTCGCCACGCTGATGCCGATCTTCATCAGGCCGGTGCCGATCAGCAAGATGGTAGTGCCGGTGACGATCGGCGGGAAAAAGCGGTGCATCCTGCCGATCAGCGGACTCCAGGCGAACTGCACGAGGCCGCCGAGAAACAGCGCCGTCATGGCCGCCGCGAGACTCACGTCCTTGGCGATCGCCACCAGCGGGCCGATGAAGATGTAGAACACGCCCATGACGATCGGCAGCCGCGGGCCGATGAAGCTCACGCCGAGTGCGGATACGATCGTCGCCAAACCGCAGCCGATCATGGTGCCCGTGACCATTTCGATGCGGGTCTCCGCCGACAGATTGAGCAGCCGCGCGACGATCAGCGGGCCGCCGACCATTGCGGTAAACATCACGAGCACGTGCTGGATGCCGAACAGCGCGGTGCGGGTCGGCCCCGGATAATCGTTCAGCTGATAAT
>JAYWDM010000470.1:0-3840 GCA_043779885.1 Betaproteobacteria bacterium
TCGCCCGCTCGATGGCAGCGGCGCAATGACCTGCGATAATGCGGGTGCAGGAGCGCCTGGCCCCGAACCTGATTATCATGCAATCCTCCGCGCAGCTGCGGAGCCATCCGGACTTCATCATGTTGCTGCTCGCTCATCGCGGTTACCACCTCGGCGTGCCCGAGAACACCATGGCCGCATTCGATGCGGCGGTAAATCTGGGCGTGGACGGCATCGAGACCGATGTCAGATTGAGCCGCGACGGGTTGCCGGTCATCATTCACGATCGCGTGACCGCGCGCAAGCGGGCGGTGGCCGAGCTTACGCGGTCCGAGATCGCGGGCGACCTCGGGCACCCCGTCGCGGTGCTGCCGGAAATTCTGGAGGCGTTTCCCGGCGTGTTGTGGAACATCGAAATCAAGAATCCGGACGTGTGGCCGGTGGCATCGCGCGTGCTGGCGCAGTTTCAGCGCAGCAGGCGCCTGCTGGTGACATCGTTCCGGCACGACGTGATCAAGCGGTGCGCTGAAGAGCTTGACGTCGATTGCGGTTTGCTGCTTGCGCACCGGCCGCTGAACATCGGGCAGATGATTGCTGCTTGCGCCAGCCTGCCGCGCATCAAGTGCATGGTATGGGATTACAACATCGTCGATGACAGCGTGTTGCAAACCGTGTCGGCGGCAGGGTGGGGCAACTATGTCTACGGCGCGGTGACAGCTGCCGAGCACGCGCGGGGCATCGCGCTCGGGCTCGCCGGACTGATCACCGATTATCCAACGCTCGTGCCGGCGACGCGGCAATGAAATTCATACTCGCGCTGGATCAGGGCACGACCAGTTCGCGCGCTATCGTGTTCGATCACGCCGGCGCCATCCGGGCGGTTGCGCAGAAGGAGTTTCGCCAGCTGTTTCCGCAGCCGGGCTGGGTCGAGCACGATGCGAATGAAATCTGGGAAACCCAGGCGGGCGTTGCCGCCGAAGCGATTGCGCGCGCCGGCATCGGCGCGCGCGATGTCGCGGCGATCGGCATCACCAACCAGCGCGAGACCACGGTCGTGTGGGATCGCGCCAGCGGACAGCCGGTCTGCAATGCCATCGTGTGGCAGGACCGGCGGACTGCCGGCGCGTGCGACGAACTGAAAGCGCGCGGGCATGCGGATTTGTTCCGGGAAAAAACCGGGCTGGTGCTGGATGCTTATTTTTCCGCCACCAAACTGCGCTGGATACTCGATAACGTTGCGGGCGCGCGCGCGAAGGCCGCGGCCGGGCAACTCGCATTCGGCACCATCGACAGCTGGCTGATCTGGAAAATGTCGGGCGGCAGGGCGCACGTTACCGATGCGAGCAACGCTTCGCGCACGCTGGTTTTCAACATTCATACCGGCGACTGGGATGACCAGCTCCTGGCGCTGCTGGCGATACCGCGCGCGGTTTTGCCGGTCGTGGTGGACTCGAGCGGCGTCGCCGCCGAAACCGCCAGTGCGGTATTTGGCGCAGGAATTCCGATCGCGGGCATCGGCGGCGACCAGCAGGCGGCGCTGTTCGGGCAGCGTTGCATCCTGCCCGGGATGGTGAAGAACACGTATGGCACGGGGTGCTTCATGCTGATGCACACCGGCGTGAAACCGGTCGTGTCGCGCAACCAGCTATTGACGACGACGGCCTGGCGCATCGGCGGCAAGGATGAATATGCGCTGGAAGGCAGCGTTTTCATCGCCGGCGCGGTGGTGCAGTGGTTGCGCGACGGTCTCGGCATCATCAGGAGTTCACGCGAAGTTGAAACGCTCGCGGCGAGCGTGCCGGACAATGGCGGCGTGCACTTTGTGCCTGCTTTCTCCGGACTGGGCAGCCCGCATTGGGACCCGTATGCGCGCGGCACGATAGTCGGGCTGACGCGCGGCACAGGTGCCGCGCACATCGCGCGCGCGGCGCTCGAGAGCATTGCCTACCAGACTGCGGACGTGCTGCATGCCATGGAGTCGGATGCCGGCATCCGGTTAAGCGAGCTGCGCGTGGACGGCGGGGCGACGCGCAACGATTTGTTGATGCAGTTTCAGGCGGACGTGCTGGGCGTGCGCGTCGTGCGGCCGACGATAATTGAAACGACCGCGCTCGGCGCCGCGTACCTCGCCGGCCTCGCGGTCGGTTACTGGAAAGATGCCGAGGATATTTCAGCGCAGTGGCAAACGGACCGGGTATTCGAGCCGATGATGCAAGAGGCCGAAGTCGCGCGGCGGATGGCGGGTTGGCGCAAAGCGCTCACGCGCGCCAAGGCGTGGGCCACGGACGAATGATCCGGGAAAGAAAAGTTTTAGTGTGACGCCTTGTGCGTCGCGAACCACCGCCGGCAGCGCGCCAGCAGCTGCGACGGGCTGAGCCACTTCAGAAAACGACCTAACGCGGCGGCGATTTCCACTGAATAAAACATGCCAAAGAATATGGCCAGCGCAACGGCCGCGATCGCCATCAGCACGTTGCCGAGTTCAGGGGGCATGCCACCGGTAATGACGCCTAATTCCATGCATTCGCCTTTGGCTTGATTTGTTGCGATTGCACATATACGAATTTCTACTAGTTAATAATCATACAGTAAACCAATCATGTGGTTAAATAATTTATTTAAATCGAGCGCATTGATTCTGGGCATTATTTGCGGCGGCGCACTAAAAGCGGGCGAAATAAGTGTTGTGATGGACCAAAACACGCGTTGGGAAGGCGGCGCGGCTGCGGGCGTCCGGGCAGATTGCCGAACTCACGATCGCGCCGCAGGACCTCGCTTCAACTGAAGGCGGCGATCCCGGTTTGCGCACGTCCGAGTATCAACGCATGGATGTCGTGCGTGCCTTCGTAGGTGTTGACCGCCTCGAGATTCATCACGTGGCGGATGACGTGAAACTCGTCGGCGATGCCGTTGCCGCCATGCATGTCGCGCGCGACACGCGCAATGTCGAGCGACTTGCCGCAGTTATTGCGCTTGACGAGTGATACCATCTCCGGCGTGGCGCGGCCTTCGTCCATGAGGTGCGCGAGGCGTAACGCGCATTGCAATCCCAGCGTAATTTCCGTTTGCATGTTCACGAGCTTCAGCTGGATCAACTGGTTCGCCGCGAGCGGCCGGCCGAATTGCCTGCGGTCCAGCGTGTAGTCGCGCGCCGCCTGCCAGCAGAATTCGGCGGCGCCCAGCGCGCCCCACGCGATGCCGAAGCGCGCTTTGTTGAGGCAGCTCATCGGGCCTTTGAGCCCGGCCACCCCCGGCAGCACGTTCTCCGCAGGCACGAATACCTGATCCATCACGATTTCGCCGGTGATCGAAGCGCGCAGGCTGAACTTGCCCTCGATTTTCGGCGTCGTAAGCCCGCGCATGCCTTTTTCCAGCAGGTAGCCGCGCACCACGCCGTCGTCGTCTTTCGCCCACACCAGCAGAACGTCCGCGATCGGCGAATTGGTGATCCACATCTTGGCGCCGGTGAGTAGTTGGCCGCCGTCGGCTTTCCGCGCGCGCGTGATCATGCTCGCGGGGTCGGAGCCATGATCGGGCTCGGTCAGTCCGAAACAGCCGATCCACTCGCCGCTGGCGAGCCTGGGCAGATATTTTTGTTTTTGCGCGGCGCTGCCGAACGCATGAATCGGATACATGACGAGGCTCGACTGCACGCTCATCGCCGAGCGGTAACCGGAATCGACGCGCTCCACTTCCCGCGTGATGAGTCCGTAGCACACGTGATTGACGCCGGCGCAGCCGTAGCCGTCGAGGGTCGAGCCGAGAAAGCCCAGCGCGCCCATTTCATGCATGATTTCGCGGTCGAACTTTTCGTGACGGTTCGCCTCCAATACGCGCGGCATGAGTTTTTCCTGGCAGAAC